>CAZBUT010000056.1:0-7931 GCA_964495165.1 uncultured Muribaculaceae bacterium
ATAAGCTAACGCTTTTATCTATATGTCTCTTATATTGTTGTTACATAGGCAAATTATTTTAATTATCCTGCAAATATATGATTTTTTTTAGACATACAACGTTGTAACTGAAGAATTTTCAATTTACATCTCAAATAAACTAAAAACTGAATAATACAAAAATGACACTGACAATAACCACCGAAATTTTTTATCTTAGGGGGCGATGTTCGTAGGCGGTGAAAGCGGCGACCCAGTCTTCGGCGATGGGTGCAGATTGGGCTGTTGCGATGTCAAACCCCGACATTATTGTACGACCGATGCATTTCACTTCACCGGTGTTCTTGTTTACGATACGTTGTTCGATTTTGAAACTACGCTCCGACACCGACACAACAGCGGTCAACACTTCCAATTGCTCATGAAAATATGTAGGCGCATAGAAATCGCAATTGATATTAACAACCACAACATTTATGCGTTTCCAATCGATATTGCCAGGCATCACATCATTAAAATACGCAGCCTTGCCAATATCCATAAACGACATATAAACTCCATTGTTTAAATGTCCGAGCATGTCAATATCGTTAAACCTAATTTGCAATGGCACACGATGCCGAAAAGTGAACCCGGCTTCGGGTACACGCGGATTGGTAGATGTCGGTTTATTGTTTTCCATAAATTTATTTTCAATGAATGACTATCGCGTTTATAACATCACTGCCAACGGCTTTGTTTAATTCAGCAATCAAATGCGAACGCATAAATTGCAACTCATTCTTTAAGGTTGAAG
Organism: uncultured Muribaculaceae bacterium; assembly: GCA_964495165.1. Classification (GTDB taxonomy): domain Bacteria; phylum Bacteroidota; class Bacteroidia; order Bacteroidales; family Muribaculaceae; genus RGIG4079. Next base: position 776 of record CAZBUT010000056.1, read on the forward strand.
AAGATATGTACACATGTAACGTTCCCGATTCAACGAACCGGCGCGTTGTATAACGATTTATACCCGGGCCCACAACCTCGGGCCACAGATAGCATATTTTCTGTTCATTGAAAGATGTCTGAGTATTACTCTCTTTCAATGCCCGATCGATTATTTCATCTATGCGCTGTGGGTAGCTGCGTTTCATATCTTCAAGTATTCAATGCCGTAAAATTACCATCCGCGACTGACCATATACGATAATCACCTCCGGTACGAGACATTATTTCATCAAGATGAGTGCGGTTGGTATCTGTGATAAATATCTGACCAAACGCCGGTTGAGCAACCACTCCCATAATGCGTTCCACTCTCGACGCGTCAAGTTTGTCAAAAATATCATCAAGCAACAACAGCGGACGCATTCCAACCGAATTGTTCAAAAATTCATATTGAGCAAGTCTCAATGCAATAGTATATGTTTTGCATTGCCCTTGTGAAGCGGTACGTCTCATGGGCATTCCCGACAGCTCCATTTCTATATCATCTCTATGTGGACCAACAGTTGTGTATTTGACAATCTCGTCGTGACGGCGAGCACTATCAAGCAACGTCTCAAGCGAAACCGAATCTTCATTCAGCGAACTGCGATAGCTCAGATGCACGGCTTCTTCATCACCGGCTATCGCTCGGTAATATCTATCGAATATGTGCATAAGCTGCTCAACCCATTGCTTGCGAGCCGAGTGTATATATTGAGCCGCCATGCTCATCGGAATTTCTACCGCAAGATACAGTCCGTGATCGACGACACCGTCTCTCAGCAATTTGTTGCGTTGTTCAAGTCCACGGTTATATCTTATCAATTCATCAAGATAACGGTGATCTCCCTGAGAAATTACCATATCCATAAACCTGCGGCGTTCGTCACTGCCTCCGCGTATCAGATCAATGTCTTGTGGCGAAATCATCACAAGCGGGAAACTACCTATGTGAGAACTCAGTTTCTGATATTCTTTCCCTTTGCGCTTTAATGTCTTGCGTTTGCCCTTTGCAAGACCAAGCGACAAATCCTCATCTATACCTTTTCTCAAATATCCTCCCTGAACAAGGCAGAAATCCTCGCCCTGCTTCATCAGCATAGAGTCATGAACTCCCGAGAAACTTTTGCAAAAGCTCAGGTAATATATAGCATCAAGGAGATTGCTTTTTCCCATGCCGTTATTACCCAAAAAGCAATTCACTTTGGGCGAAAACTCCATCCGGGCTTCCGCTATATTTTTGAAATTATTTATTGTGAGTGTATTTAACTGCATTATTGCAAGCCTTCAAGAATGCGTTTTAACACAACTTGTGCCGATATCTCGCGATTGGCGGCCTCGGGTATCACTATCGAACGCTCGCTCTCTATTACATCGTCACTCACAATCATATTGCGACGCACAGGCAGGCAGTGCATAAAATATGCATTGTTGGTCAACGCCATTTTTTCGGTCGTTACCGTCCACGAACGATCTTGTGAGAGTACCTTGCCGTAATTGGGGTCGGCATACGCACTCCAATTCTTGGCATACACAAAATCGGCTCCGGCAAGAGCTTTGTCTTGATCGTATTCAACCTTTGCATTTCCCACAAATCTGTCATCAAGTTCGTAGCCATGAGGGTGTGTTATCACAAATTCATAGCCCGTGGCATTAATCCACTCGGCAAAGGAATTTGGAACCGCCTGCGGAAGAGCCTTGGGATGAGGCGCCCAAGTCATGACAATTTTGGGACGCTCGACCGTTTTAAACTCCTCAATTGTAATGAGATCGGCAAATGATTGCAACGGGTGACGAGTCGCAGCCTCCATAGAGAACACGGGGCGACCTGAATATTTAATAAATTGATTGATTATTTTTTCTTCATAGTCGTCTTGCTTTGATTCAAACCGAGCAAATGACCTGACTCCGATTATATCGCAATAGCACCCCATGACGGGTATCGCCTCAAGCAAATGTTCAGGCTTGTCACCGTCCATAATCACACCTCGCTCTGTTTCAAGTTTCCACGCGCCCTGATTCACATCAAGCACAATAACATTCATGCCAAGATTCAAAGCCGCTTTCTGAGTGCTTAGCCGGGTGCGTAATGATGAATTAAAAAATATCATCAACAACGTTTTGTTCTCTCCAAGGTGCTTATATGCAAAGCGATTGGCCTTTACTTCCAACGCTTCTTTTACCGCATCTTGCAGATTGCCTATATCATTTACTGTAGTAAAATTTCTCATTTTATATATGTGACTAAATTGTTCAAAATCGGACTGCAAGTTACACAATAAATCGGAATTACACAACAACGCCGCTCGACGAGATTGTGAGCGGCGTTGTTAATTTCACATTTTCTTGCGTCTTTATTTTGTAACGCGTTCAAGCCATTTCACCATGCCGAGCATTACACCCATGGATATGAGACAAACGACCAAGAACACTGTCCAACATTGCCAGATAGGCCAAGCGTTATACATCAACGGACCAATCCAAAGCAACAAGTTTCCTACAGCAGTTGCACCCAACCAAAGGCCTTGACATAGGCCAAGCAGGTGTTTAGGAGCGACTTTTGACACAAATGAAAGTCCGAGTGGAGAAATAAACAATTCGGCAACAGTCAAGAAGAAATACACCGCAACCAACACCCACCAATGAGCTTGAGATGCTGTCTGCTCTTCGATAGGCAACAACTTAAATGCATCGGCCGAAGGATACCCTTTGATAAAAGAGAATATCGCTAAGAATAAGAATGCAAGTCCCGCAATAAACATACCTATAGCTATCTTGCGGGGTGTCGATATTTCTTTTCCTCGACGAGCCAACGCCACAAACAGAGCCATTATTATCGGGGTTAAAACAATTACAAAGAATGGATTAATCGCCTGCCATATTTCAGGTGCGACAGCAGTTGAGTCGACAAAGTCGCGAGCAAAAAATGACAACGACATACCATTTTGATGAAATGAGAACCAGAAGAAAATAACGACTCCGAGCACTGCAAACAACGCATACAACCGCTGTTTAATTTCTTTAGCAGCCGCTGCTCGCTCTTCCGGTGTGTATTCCACACTCTTAACGGCTTCTTTCTTTGCCGGAGTGGGGAACTTATGTTGATAAGAAATAAACACAACAAGAGAAATGAGCATGGCAACAACAGATGCTATAAACGAATAATGGATTCCTTCATTGAAAATCTGTAAATACTGCTGACATGAATGAGCGAGATCTGCTATATTGCCACCTGCTTCTGCCATCATCGCATTGAGATTACCCAACGCCTGAGCCGACATTGCCGATGCATCACCTATATATTGGTGACATAATTCAGGAAGTTTGGCATTATAAATAAAGTCATTTGCGCTTAACCACCATTCACGAAGCACAGGAGCAACAAATGGAGCTATAAGACCGCCAACATTTATAAACACATAGAAAATCTGGAATCCCGAGTCGCGTCTGTCTTTGTCTTGTGCAAGAGCTTCCGGAAGCACTTTTGCGGCCTCAGCTTCGAGATTATCGTACATCAGACCAACCACACCCTGCAAATTTCCTTTAAACAGACCATTTCCAAATGCAATCAGGAACAAAGCTATACAAGTCAGCACCAACAACCATGTTGAGTTTTGGCTTGTAGCGAGGATAGGAATCGACAACACAGCATAACCTGATGCCATGATAATAAGACCTGACTTGATTGTACCCTTATAGTTTTGTTTGTGGTCTGCAATAAGACCGCCAAGCAAACTAAGCACGTAAATTCCCGCATAAAATATCGAATAAATCGTTCCGGAGGCACCTTCGCTAAGTCCAAATTTTGAACATAAGAAAAGCACCAGAACCGCATTCATAATGTAATATCCGAAACGCTCTCCCATGTTGGCAAGTGCGGCCGGTATTAGTCCTTTAGGGTGGTTTTTAAACATAATTTAAATATTTAATTGTTAATATTGTTTTTAATTATTCTCTTGTTTTGCTTTGAAGGCAAGGGCATACATTTTCATTTGCTTTACCATTGCTACCAACCCGTTACTGCGTGTAGGTGACAAATGTTCCGAAAGCCCTATTTTATCGATAAAATATAATTCCGAGTCAAGTATCTCATCAGGAGTGTGTCCCGACAGCACTTTAATAAGCATCGAAATAATTCCTTTCACGATTATAGCATCGCTGTCGGCTGTATAAACGATGTTGCCACCGTCCAATTCAGCATTTAGCCACACCCGGCTTTGACAGCCTTCTATCAGATGTGCAGGTGTCTTATATTGCTCGTCGATTGGAGGAAGAGTATTACCTAAATCTATAATACAAGCATATCGATCCATCCAGTCCTCTATATCGGAAAACTCCTCGATTATCTCGTCTTGAATTTCGTTAATTTTCATATCTCGATTAATTATTTGGTTCTTGGTAGATTGTATTTAACACCGTTTGACCAACAGCCTTCAACGAAGACTTGTCAATCGATCTCATATCATCGGCAAGCGTATGCCATATAGGGGGGAATGAGCCTGTTGCCTGATTGGCGCACTCTATAATATCTATACATGGAATACCTGCCGCATTGATGTATACATGATCATCGGTGACAGCTCCTTGGCGGGTGTTTATAAACTTTTCTCCAAATCCCGATGAAGCCGCAACTGCCCATACTTTATCATTTACAGGTTGGGCATAATATTCCGAAAAATATTCGCGATAAAACTTAGCGTCTATACCGCCCACTATATCAAGAAGGATTCCGTAAATCGGCAAATTGCCTTGATTGTAAGGCATGTTTTTCACCCAATATTGAGTGCCGAGACACCATGAATCATCATCGCCACCGGTATTTCCGTAATCTTCGGCATCGGTCAATAATATATCCACACCGACAGCAGGAGATTCAAGCTCGAGATTTCGGGCAATCTCAAGCAACACACCTACTCCGCTACCACCGTCATTTGCACCGGGGATAGGGGTAGAATGCTTAGACACGTCTTTTTCGGCATCGGCCCACGGTCGTGTATCCCAATGAGCGACAAGCAATACTCGTCTTGACGCGTTCAAGTTATATCGACCCAATATATTAATTATCGGTAAACGGTCACCATTAAATGCAGTCACAACTGTTTTCTGCTCGATCACGGTATCGGCACCATGCCGAGACAACTCTGCGGTCAAAAAACGAGCGCAATCAACATGACTATCAGTTCCGGGAACACGCGGACCAAATTCAACTTGTTGCTTTACATATCGATATGCGCTATCGGCGCTAAACTGCTGTTTAGCGTTACGTTGAGCAACAACCGGAGTTTCATCGGCAGATTTACTGCTTGAACCGGCGTTGCAACCGCCGGCAATCAGGCTCAACAACATAAGCGCAATTATATGTACTCTCATCAACCGTTTTTACTAAAGTGGATATGATTATTTTGACACCACAGCCGGCACAATGACTTTGAAATGATCACCTGAATCTTTTACAATAGAACGATAATAACGTTCATCATACCCGGGGAATGTGGGATAAACCGGAACACCCTCAGGAGAATATTCAAACTCTCCGTCTTTTTCACGTTTCACATTTCCGTCAAGATATTTCACCAACAGATAATCGCCAAGCGCTTTAAATTCACGCGTTGACTTTTCAGCCCAATAATTTGTAAGCTTAACCAACATTTTGCGGGCTTCAGCATCTTTCATTGCCACCACATTTTTTTCGGCATCTTTTACTGCAACAGCTATGCTATCTTCCAACCCGTTCTGCACGCGGCGTATATCGGGTATCATCTGCGAATATCTGTTATATGCCTGATTTGCGACATAGTTATGCGCCCAGAAAGCAGCGTCCCATGAAATATGGTACATATCGCCATTGCCATGAGCATAACAATGTGGAGGTTCAGTCACACAATTATATACCGGTACATATACACATGTATTGGCATCATCAACACCAAACCACAAAACACCTTTCATCATCGACGGAACATTGTCACGCAATTGTGCGACAAATGAGAATCCGGTTTGTTGAGTAGCGATAGCACGCTCATGAGAATACTCCACACCGTCAACTTTATATGTCAAAGGTCGCCAACGGTAAGGCACACTATATGCACCGGCTCCCATATCCTTTGTCATATCCATAGGCGTATCTTCAAAATGGTCACGCATCATCCATTGCATTTCTCTGACAGATACTTTTTTGTCAGGTTTTACCCACAATGGCATCGGTTCGCCTTCGCCCTTTAGCACCCAATCGAGCGATGACTCCATAGCATTATTAAATCGGTTGAAATATGCCCAAACACGACCATCACATCCACGCAATGCACTGAAATCGGTAACGGCATAAGCCAACGAGAAGCTGAAATCTTCATCTTTACCGTCAAAATAACCCTGGCTGCGAGCAAATTCTATTACATCGGGAGAATATATGCAATTTTCTTTATCATCAAGGGGAAATTGGTGTATACGGGCATGATTGGCATGACCTGAAATGCAGTCATCGGGAACTCGGCGTGCAACCCAAACTGCGCCCTTGCTCTTACCTCCTTTTCCGATAAGTTCCAAAATCCACACCTCTTTACCGTCGGCAATAGAGAAAGATTCGCCTGAACTTGCATAACCGTAATCGGCGACAAGACCTGTCATTACCGACAACGCTTCGCGTGCGGTTTTGGCGCGTTGCAACGTTATATATATCAATGACCCGTAATCTATGATTCCCGTTGTATCAACCAATTCAGGACGTCCACCCCAAGTGCTTTCAGCAATTGCTAGACCATGCTCATTCATATTTCCGATTGTGGCATAAGTATGTGACACTTCCGGAATTTCGCCAAGGTATTTACCGGTATCCCATTCTATAACTTTACGCATTGCCCCTTTGGGATAATCAGCGGCAGGCTGGTTATACAATTCACCATACAGATTATGACTGTCGGCTGCATATGTTATCATTACACTTCCGTCGGCAGTTGCTCCCGATGCGGCAATGAGACTTGTACAAGCATAAGAGGCGACAACACCTCCAACCAGAGCCGCTACGGCCAAAAAGAATCTTTTCATCATTTATATTGGTTTATCATTCAGACTTCAAAGATAAGAAATTAAACCTTAATTCCGCAATCAAAAAAAATAGATAAATTCCAAACCGTTGATAC
>CAZBUT010000057.1:0-7930 GCA_964495165.1 uncultured Muribaculaceae bacterium
GGATATGCTTTCGGGCATGTTTGGAGCTTCATCGGCAACAGTTGTCATCGAAGAGTTTCTCTCGGGCATCGAGTGTTCGGTATTTGTCTTGACCGACGGAAACGGCGGTTACAGAGTGTTGCCCGTGGCAAAAGACTATAAACGCATAGGCGAAGGCGACACCGGATTGAACACCGGCGGCATGGGAGCCGTAAGCCCCGTGCCATTTGCCGACGAGACATTCATGACAAAAGTGCGCGAGCGCATCATAGAGCCGACAATCAAAGGTCTCATCGCCGAAAGTATCACCTACCGTGGCTTTATTTTCCTCGGGCTTATCAACGTGGGTGGAGAGCCTATGGTAATCGAATACAACGTGCGCATGGGCGACCCCGAGACTGAAGCTGTGATGTTGCGTATCGACAGCGACTTGGTAGAGCTGATGAAAGCCGCAGCCAAAGGAGACCTCGGCTGTCTCGAATTAAAAGAAGATCCCCGCACTGCCGTAACTGTAATGATGGTTTCCGGTGGCTATCCCGGCAACTATGAGAAAGGCAAAAAAATCACAGGTCTTGAAAATGTGACAGAAAGCATAATGTTCCACGCCGGGACAAAAGCCGTCGACGGCGAAGTGGTCACATCGGGCGGACGCGTCATCGCGGCAAGTTCCTATGGCAAAGACATGGAAGAAGCCCTCGCCAAGAGCTATACAAGCATCGCGCTTGTCGATTTTGACGGCAAATACTTCCGTCGCGACATCGGAAACGATTTGCGCAAGTAATACCCGGTAGATTCAGACACTACAAACAGAACCTGTTATGGAGCATGATATTGTGCGGTTTCTGCATTCCCGTTTCGGGGCGATGCTGATGATGGTCATTGCCGTCACTGCCACGATTGTGGCGTATGGCATGGGGGTTGTCGAGCATCTGCCCGGAGATACAGGTATGTGGTTGCCATCGGTAAATGATTGGATTCCGACAGGCGTGGCATCGCTCACGGTCAACTTGTCGCTTAATGTGCTGATTGCCGTGATGCTGATACTGCTCAACAAGTGGTTTAACATATTGCGCAGTGTGTCAAACCTGTTTGCCGGCATGTTTTTCATCATGCAAATGTCTCAGCCGGGACTTGCCGGACAGTTTTATGGCGGCACATTGCTATGTGTCTTGATTTTGTTTTCCACAATTGTGCTGTATTGCACATTCAACCGACCGTTTCCGCTTCAACCTGTGTACTTGATATTTATGTTGTTATCGGTAGGAGCAATGACTCAATATGCTTATATGTTTTATCTGCCTGTGTTCCTGATTGGCTGCGGACAGATGCGCATATTTAACATCAAAACGGTTTTGGCCGCGGGAATGGGAATGATTACCCCTGTGTGGATAATGTGGGGATTAGGACTTGTGCCGCTTGAACACTTTGAGATGCCCCATTTTGTCAATATATTCACGGCGTTGGACTCTCACGAAGCGTTGCACATGCTTGTGTCGGTCGGTTTCACTCTGATGCTGATGCTCGTTTTGAGCACGTTAAACATGCTCAAAGTGTATAATTACAACTCAAAAATGCGTGCATACAATGGGTTCATCGCCATATTATCGGTAGCGACTGCAATTCTTGTGTTTGTGGATTACACCAATCTTGCCGTTTATGTTCCATTGTTGAACTGTTGTGCGGCATTTCAAATAGGACATTTCTTCTCAATACAGAATGCCCGCCGCAGCTATATAGCTATTTTAGCGATTATCGCCGTGTATTGCGGGATCTACGCATGGAGTCTATAGTTACGCCTATGCGACAACATGAGAGCAATTGCGTTTCTCCGACAACATAAAACACCGCTGAATCGATGTCGTGATTCAGCGGTGTTTTATAACGTAGACCTCAGAGGGGTATTATCTACTTCACATGAAGTTTGAACGATTGTCCGTTTACAGCAATAATATAAATTCCCGTTGCAGGCAGTGTGAATGAAGTGGTCGAAGACGCTATCACACGACCGTCTACTGTATAAATTGTGAATTCTTCATTGCCTGAGAATCCGAGAGTGCGCCCGTTAAGTATTGCTTTGGGTGCGGCATCTACCTCAATTGTTTCAACACCGGCTGCAACATATTTATATTCGATTGAGGTTTCTTCGGTAGTGGTTCCCTTGCTGTCAACCGTTGCCACATTTTTACCGACGAGAAGTCCCTCATTGTCATAAACGTAGGTTATCTCATCATAAGCTTGCCCGGCCGGAATGGTTATAGACTTGGCTGAGACCTCTACGCCAGGCAGTTCTACAGATCCGGAGCTGCCGCCCATATCTAACTGTTCATCTCGGTAGACATATTCTTTTACAAGGCGATTGCCGTTCAACACAAAGACGGGCAATCCTTCAAAATTGCTGCACACCACATTTTCACCGTCACGTTCCACACTATAATAAATGGGTATTCCCAAGTCCTCGCCATAATAGTCGTCACCCCTTTGAGCATATTAGGCACAACAGGCGTGTTAAGCACATATTCATATTGGTATTCATATATACCATCGGCCGATACGTTATAGACCACACATGCTACACGACCGGCTTTTGACGCTGTGATAGGTTGTTGAACAACCATGCCGTCGAGGTCTTTGCTTATGTTGGGGCGAACGAAAACCACATCTTCCTGTTGTGTTTCGATGATAAATTCATTACGGTCGTAAGAATCGGTCGATTCTACACCATTGTTGTAATGACGTTCAAATGCGTGTAATTTGGTATCGGTTTTTGACACTTCAATTATGCACCATGAAGAATTGTCGTCATACTCGATTGCTTTTGCACGATGCCAATTGTCGCCATATTCATGAGTCGAAGTTTCATACCAGCTACCGTCAACAACTTTAGAAGTTGCAATATATTCTCCTTCCCAAGTGTAGGCATAATAAAATGATGTTTCGTAGTCTATTTTTGTAATGTGACCATCGGCATCTACCGTTATTCTCATCGGATTACTATAGTTTCCTTCTCCATTGATGTATTCAACGCCGGTCAGTTTACCGGTGCTGTCGCGATTGAAATTTATATTACAATTATTGTCTTGCTCCGCACCGGTATAGTCGGTGGATACAAATGAAGCCACAGGACCGTCAAGTCCTACCACATCGTGCCACGCATTGCCCACACCATACACCTCATCATTAAAGTATGTATAGCTTTCGCTATATGACAATTCCCATGTGGCGGTTGATTTTGTTGAAACAGAAGCAGGTTCGGCTACGTCTGGAGTTGGTTCAACAACGTCATTTTCATCGGTCGTTCCATAGCGTTCAGCTTTCACGATGCGGCCAAAAGAGTCGTAGGTATACACTTGTCGTTCATTGTCCATTCCGTCATTGGTTCCTATGTGGGTGTATTCCAACAGCACCAAAAATTCAGGGTCATATTTGTAGGTTGTAATCGAATTTTGTTGCCAGCTGCCGTCGGGATAATCATAGTTGGTGTAACTGATAACCGTGCGGTCGTTTAATTCACCCGAATAAACATCTTTGTTATAAAAACTATCGCTAAACATCGTTACATTGCCGTTTGTATCATACTCGACTGCCTGATAATCATAACCGTCGGTACAATCGGTTGCCAATGATGCCAATGAGCCATTACTATAGTAGCTCCAGGTGTCACTAAGTTTATATTCGCTATCTGATTTCACATATTTTGTATAGCTTGCAGTGCCGTCATTATTGTATGTCACCATTATATAATAAGACGAAATATCGCCATACTCAGGTTCGGGTTCATAGCTGACTTTCTTCAAGTTGACACGACCCGAGGTGTCATATCCGTAGGTATATGTTCCAAGAGTGAAAAATGTTTCTGTACCCCAAACATCATTTTCTTTTTTTGTTTGGTAAATCGCTTCAGAAACGCGCATGTTGTTATTATCGTAGGAGTACACATAACGATAACGGGTGTCATCGTCGTTGTCTTCGCTCACAATCTCGGTGTATTCACCTATCAAAGAACCTTTTGGCTGCAGGTCCTTGTTTTTCTCAGCTTCGATTTTTTCTATTCTCGCTTTGCGGGCTTCACGTTGCTGAGCAGCGTAGCGCGGTGTAAACTTCAGCCCTTGTGCGCCAATGCCCATGGTTGTCAATGCAACCATGACGGCAGAAAGTAAAAGTTTTTTCATTGATGTAATAATTTTTATTGTGGTTATTTCTTAATCGGAATGATTCCTCGCGACACGGCTGTGATAATGAGTTCGGCGACATTGCGGGCATTGAATTTTTCAAGCAGATGCCGGCGGTGGGTTTCTATCGTGTTTGCCGACAAGTCGAGAGCTTGTGCTATTTCTTGCGTGTTTTTACCTCCGGCAATGAGCATAAGCACTTCAAGTTCTCGCGGTGTCACAATGCTGTCCATAGCCGAATTGTCTCTATTCAGGAACATTGCCTGTGCTTGTCGCGCCGACTCGCAAAAATAACTGCCGCGAGTCAACACAGTGCGTAATGCGGTTTCTATTTCGGCCGAGTTGACGCTTTTAAACAAAATCCCGTCTACATCGCTTTTAACAAGCGCTTTCAGATACCACAACTCATCATGTATGGTGTTTACCACGATTTTCACGTTGGGGTCGGTCTCGCGTATTATTTTAATCAACTCCAAACCGGCAATGTCGGGCAATTCCATATCGAGAACACACAGGTCGTAATGTTGCATCTTTATGTGGTTAAGTGCTTCGGTTCCTGTAGATACGGTATCTGGAGGCAAAACTTCAGGCATCGTATCCTTTATGATTTGCTTTAGACCTCTAAGCACCACATCGTGGTCATCGACTAATAATATTCGGCTTTTTTTACTGGGCATTTAGGGTGTTCAGTTATTTTATGCAAAGAAAAGTATTTTAAACAAAAGTCGCGTCACGGAAAACCGTGACAATCCCCATTTTTTTTACCCGTTCATCCCAATTTTACCACAATTTTAACATTTGATTTGTCATTTTGCACATCTGAATACATTTCTGCCGACAAAGATTTGAGTCTCTGCCCGATTGTCGTGAGTCCGATCCCGGTGCTTTTAACGTCGGACAAATCTCCCGGGTTGCCGTTGTGTGAGATTGATAACTGCAACGATTGTTTTGACAAGGCAAGATTCACATCTGCCTCTGTCGCCCCCGCGTGTTTATAAATATTTGACAACAACTCTTGCGCAATGCGATATACGTTATAAGCTATATCATCAGGTATATTTTCCCATTTCATATTGTCTGAAACTGAGGTATTGTATTGTTTTTTGATTGCCGACGGTTTTGTAAAAAAATCGGCTATCATTTCATCGAGCGTGGCCATGGAGAATCGTGGCGGCATAAGTTCGTGAGAAATGCCTCTCACCTCGGTACGCACCTGTTCTATCATGTTAAGCGCCTCGTCTTTGTTTATCTTGCTTGACTGCAACATCAGCCCTATTCCAAGCAAATCGTTGCACACACCGTCGTGCAAATCTTTGGCCAACCGCACTCGTTCTTTTTCGATTCCCTCGATATGAGATTGCGCTACGCGCAATTCCTCTTGATGACGTTGCCTCCGTGTTCTTATCTTATGGTAGGCTATTATCAGTATCACCGCAATCAGAGCAAAAATTGCAAGTATTATCCAATGAAGCATCACGACCTCCTGACGCGCTTTTTCTTCACGCAATGTTGCTATTTCAAGTTCTTTTTCTTTGGTCTTGTATTTGATTGAAAACTCACTCATGCTTTTTTCCACCGACTCGTTATGCAGGCTGTCTTTGAGTGATAACGCCTGTTCAAAGTTTTCGGCGGCATTGTCTATGTCGCCCAATTGCCTGTAGTTGCGGGCAATGCGCAGATACAATTTATCCATAGGCATATAAGTCCCGGCACCCCTCATAGACAAAATGCGCTGTTGTATGGCAATACTTTCACGGTATTTTCCGTAAGCGGCAAGGATAATATACTGTTCCTCAAGAAAGCCGATAGATTCGACCGATGCCTCCGGCACACGTGCCAATGTCGATTTGCCTTTTTCTATGTAATAATCCACCGAATCGCGGTTTCCGTTTTTATAATGCATGTCGATTATTGCGGCATAGCTTTTGAGCATATAGCGAGGCATGTCGCGCTTTTCGGCCTGAACAATAGTGTTGCGCACCGCGGCAATCCCCTCTTCTTTGTTTCCTGTGATAAACAGAATGAGACCTCCCGATGAACCGGCATACATTATCGCATCAATGTCGTTACTCTCTCCGGCACGTTCCATTGCCTTACGTGCGTATGTAACCGCTTCGTCAAACCATCCCGAATTAATATAAAATATTGCCACCGATGTGAGCAGATGAGCGTGAACGTCACAATAGCCGGTGTTTTCCAATAAAGTCAATGCCTCGTTATATAGTGCGATGGCCGAATCGGGTTGTTCTGAAACTCGATAAAACACACCGAGATCAGATGCCGCGTTTGCCCATAGCAATGTGTCGTTCAACGCCTTGGCAATAGAGCGAGCTTCAGTCATCTGTCCTATCGCATCGCGGTTTTCTCCAAGAGCGAAATGGGCATTTGACAAAGTGCAAAGGATTGCACAATATTCGGCCGAGTTATGATCGGGAGTAAACTCGATTGCTTTATTACAGAGTATCACCGCCGAATCGGGCGCATATTCCAAATAATATTCCCCTAAAGCATGAAACGCGCCGGCGATGCTATCGGTATCACCCGATTGTTGCGCACGTGATAGAGCCTGCTCCAACTCTTGGTAACTTTGTGCCTGTACTGAAATTGCATTTAACATCAAAGCGGCAATAATGGCTATACACAGATATATCTGTTTCATATCAACTACGTTTTTGGGGGTTTAATGATGCAAAAATACATAAAATCAAACATCTTTGGCCGAAAATCTGTAATTTTGCCTGAGTTATGGGAATAAAAGTAATCATAGAAAACAAAATTCCTTTTATAAAAGGACTGCTTGACAAGATATGCGATGTGAGTTATCTCGCTCCGGAAGATATTACAGCCGATGCACTGCGAGATACCGATGCACTGATAACCCGCACCCGCACCCGTTGCGATGCATCGTTGCTCGACGGCTCGCGTTGCCGGTTTATCGCGACTGCAACGATAGGCACCGACCATATCGACCTTGAGTATTGCCGTCGGCAAGGTATCACTGTTGCCAATGCTCCGGGGTGCAATGCACCGGCAGTGGCACAATATGTGTTGTCGTCTATTGCATATTGGCACAGGCAGAGTCACGACAACCGACCTTTGCAATCGTTGACAATAGGCATAGTGGGTGTGGGTCATGTAGGCTCTATCGTAGAGCGATGGGCAAAACAACTTGGCATGAAAACAATCGCCTGCGACCCGCCTCGCGCCGATATTGAATGCACCGGTAACTTTGTGTCGCTCGACGAAATTGCCCGTAACTCCGACATTGTTACGTTTCACACGCCATTGACACGCAACGGGAAATACCCCACACACCATATATGCGATAAATCATTTCTTGACAAGACATTACGATCTCCGCTCGTCATAAACTGCGCGAGGGGGGGCATTGCCGATACAACCGCGTTGATAAACGCCCTTGATAACGGTGTTGTTGCCGATGCTGTGATAGATTGCTGGGAAGGCGAACCGGCTATATCGACCGAATTGTTGAAGCGCGCCATTGTTGCGACACCTCACATTGCCGGATATTCACGCGAGGGCAAAATCAGAGCCACTTCCATGGCTGTGCAAGCATTTACACGCCATTTCCAACTGCCGACGGTTGATGTCATAGAAAAAATCCCGTCAGGAGCAGCCCGCAAAGTGACCTGGGAGACGATTTCAACCTCATATTCGCCCCAAAATGACACCCTTGCCTTGAAGTCGTCACCGACTGCTTTTGAGGCATTGCGCAACACCTACAACTACCGTCCCGAAGTTGTCATCTCTTGTGAATAGAT
>CAZBUT010000058.1:0-7824 GCA_964495165.1 uncultured Muribaculaceae bacterium
ATCTGCACCAGTCCGCACACCGGGTCACAAGTCAGCCCCAAATGGTGTTCCAATCCCATTTCGGCTGAATATTCTATTTGCGCAGGAGTCCCGCCAAACAATTGACATGCGGCTGCCGCTGCCATGGCACACGCGACCCCTACTTCTCCTTGACAACCCACTTCTGCCCCTGATACAGAAGCGTTTGTTTTTACTACATTGCCGAAAACCCCGGCTGTCGCTAACGCTCTCAATATGCGTTGTTCAGAAAATCCTTTTGATGTGTGAAGGTGATATAGCACTGCCGGAACAATTCCGCAAGATCCACATGTGGGAGCTGTGACAATTTCGCCTCCCGACGCATTTTCTTCGCTTACAGCAAGAGCATAGGAGTAAACCAGACCGCGGCTTTTCAGGCTGCCGGCATATCCTGAGGCATGAACATAGTAACTCACAGCCTTACGGCGCACTCCGAGTCCGCCGGGTAAGACTCCTTCGGCTTCGATTCCACGCTCTACCGCGCTCTTCATTACCGACCACACTTTAGCAAGATATGTCCACACTTCAGCACCTTCGCATTCATCGACATACTCCCAATAGGTTTTTCCGGTCGATTCACACCAATTTTGAATATCGGCAATCTTGCTCATCGGGTAAACATGGTTTTTTACTCTCTTTTCCCCCTCTTCGGTGATGTCGCCACCTCCAATGGAATATACTGTCCATTCATCGAGTGTGATTCCATTGGCATCAACTGCGCGAAATTTCATGCCGTTGGGGTGATATGGCAGAAATATGTCGGGCTGCCATATTATTTCAGTTGGAGATATGGGTTGCAACACGTTTAGTATGGAGAGGTCGGTCATGTGACCTTTGCCTGTTGATGCAAATGAGCCGTAGAGTGTTACCTCAAACTTGCTGGCTTTGTGATTGCGTGACAAAAACTGCTCGGCAGCTGTTTTCGGACCCATTGTATGGCTGCTTGACGGGCCGAGTCCTATTTTATAGATTTCTTTTATTGATTCCATTGAGGTAAAAAATATGTACCCTCAAAATTACCGAATAAATATGATTTCACCAAACCAAACACACGCACACCATCGCAATGGATAGCCCTCATTACAGTTTACTTTTCGCAAATACTTCAAACGACATGCCGGCATGTCTCCAAAACAATACCGCCAATCCCGTCTCGGCAAATAAAGATCTCTATTTATGATAACAGAACGATTTGAAGTTGAAAAAATTTGGAGATTGGATTGCAAAATGCAAGCAAAATTTTGAATATAATGGAAAAATGTTATATCTTTGTGGTGATTATTAACTTTTGAATATAGGATTATGGCTCTTATAATACCCAAAAAATATAAGCGTAAATTGTTGCCGGAAACCACAGAGGTGGCAATAAAAGATATAAAAGAGACATTTCAAGAGAAACTTGCCGAAGCTTTGAACCTTAGAAGGGTGACAGCTCCATTGTTTGTGTTGTCGGGGACGGGTCTGAACGATGACTTGAATGGAGTGGAGAGTCCAGTGTCGTTTAATATACAATGCATGGGAAATAGGCGGGCAGAGGTGGTGCATTCGCTTGCAAAATGGAAGCGAACCAAACTTGGCGCCTATGATATTGCCCCGGGATATGGATTGTATACCGATATGAACGCGATACGTACGTGTGAGGATCTTGACAACCTCCATTCGCTTTATGTCGATCAATGGGATTGGGAGCAGACTATAATGCCCCGAGATCGCAATCTGGATTATTTGAAAAATACCGTCAAGAAGATATATGCGGCAGTTAAAGAGACGGAATTGATGATTTATCGCCGTTATCCACACATAACACCACAACTCCCTGATGAGATAGTTTTTGTTCACTCACAGGAATTGCTTGACATGTATCCTGATCTTGATGCCAAAGGCAGGGAAGCAGAGATTGCAAAAAAATATGGAGCGGTTTTCTTGATAGGAATAGGCAACCCGTTGTCAAACGGAGAGCCTCATGACGGGCGCGCTCCCGACTATGATGATTGGATTACGCCTAATAGTGACGGTTTTACGGGTTTGAATGGAGATATGATATTTTGGAATCCTATACTTGAATGCCCGTTTGAGTTATCGTCAATGGGAATACGCGTAAGTCCACAGTCTCTTGTCGAACAACTCAAAGCCCGTAATTGCGGGGAACGTCTCAACTTGCGTTTCCATCAAGCATTACTAAAGGAGGAATTGCCCCAATCTATTGGAGGAGGTATCGGGCAAAGCCGATTGTGTATGTTCCTTTTGCAAAAAGCTCACGTGGGTGAGGTGCAGGCAAGTATATGGCCTGAAGAACAGATTTCTCAATGTGCGGCTGTCGGAATAGAGCTAATATAATTTTGCACTTAATGATGTTTTTAGCTATATTTGCTGAAAATTACTAAAGAATATTAAGTTTAACAATATGGATATCAATGCGTATCCTTTAAAAAAAAACAATGATTTGACTATGAAAAGAGTTTATTCATTTTTAATAGCTGTTGCGATTGCTGCATCAACTTGTTTCGCTCAGATGTCGCAGGAGGAAATCATTAAAAGCTACAATGCCGATGTTAATGAGAGCATCGAGTTAATGCAAAATCCTTCAGAACCATGGAATAGTGGTGAAGCTTTTTCGTCGTTTATAAAAAAGTTCTCTACCGATGAGGAGTTTATGAAATCGCGTATTAAATTGACTGTAGCACAACAATCGGAATATAAGGATTTGCTTGTCCCGTCAAATTTTGAGGCAAAACTACCGTTCCAAAAAGAAGATGCCGAGGAGGGAGATTTGTATTATCAAATGTGGGGAGAGATGCAGTATAGTACGGTTCATTTGGATTGTGGCTGGGTTGATTCTTATTATACCCATACATTTGAGTTTAAACGACTTGGAGGAAAATGGTTTCTCTCAAAAGTTGTTCCCGGAGAATAATATAAAAAACACAAAAAATAAAAAGCGAGTCACGTTTGTGATTCGCTTTTTTGCGCTTCAGGATGGGCTTGAACCAACGACCCCCTGATTAACAGTCAGGTGCTCTAACCAACTGAGCTACTGAAGCAGGTTTCACGCTCCCCTTTCGGGAATTGCGATGCAAAATTAGTAGCAATTTTTCAATTGTGCAACAAAAAGGCGAAAAAGTTTAGGAGATAAATCTCTTATTCGTTTTTTGTTGCGCGGAGATTGCGCATAAATCCGGCATACTTTGTGCGTTTGATTGCCGAATGTCTGAATATTGCAGAAAATTGTTCTTGACTCATTGACTCCATGGCTTGACGGTCGAGGTTCAGCAGGGAATCTGATGGCGTAAATTCTTTTACGGGGGAGGGAGTAGCATTAATGTTGTGAGGACAAACTTCTTGGCATATGTCGCAGCCATATACCCGATTCCCGATTGGCAGATTGTCGGGTAAGTCTCCTCTATATTCTATTGTGAGATAAGAGAGGCAACGGCGGGAGTCAAAAGATCCATCGGGCGAAATAGCATTTCCGGGACATTCTTTTATGCATCGTCCACATTTCATGCATGTGTGCCGATTGGGCGTATCGACAGGCAATTGCAGTGTAGTGATGATTTCTCCCAAGAAGAAGTATGATCCATGCCCGGGAATGATCAATTGATTGTTTATGCCAATGAAGCCTAATCCGGATTTTACTGCGTGGTATCGCTCCCGTATAGGTGCTGTATCGACGCATACTCTTGTGTCTCCCCCAAATGAGTCTTTTATGAAAGCCGATAATAGCATCAACTTGTTTCTTACCACCTCATGATAGTCCTGTCCGAGGGCGTATGAGGCGATTTGAGGAGCTTTAGTATCTTGTTTTACCCGAGGGAAATAGTTTATTGCACATGATATTACCGTTTTGGCATCGTGTAGCAACAACCGTGGATCATTGCGAATATCTTCATATTTTGCAAGGTATTCCATTTCTCCATGGCGTCCGGTTTTAATCCATGTGCAGTACGCCTCTTGGGCTTGGCGGTCGATCGGCTCTGCTTTGGAAAATCCGATTTTGTCAATCCCAAATTTAAGTGATTCTTCGCAAATAAGTTTTTTACATTGTAAGGGTGTCAAACTCATATCCTTGCTCTTTTAGCCATTCAATCGCGAGTGGTAGCGCATATCGCAGATTACGTTCTGCTTTTAGAGAGTCATGGAACACAATGATTGAACCGTTGCGGGCATATCGTTTCACATTGGCGAGGACTTGCTTGCCGTTTAGTTTCTTGCTATAGTCTCGCGTCACTAAATCATACATTATGATATTGTAATGATCTTTAATGGCGCGGGCTTGAGACCAGCGTATTAATCCGTGTGGCGGTCTGAACAAAGAGCTGTCGATGAGGTCGTGGGCTTCAGTAATATTGCGCATATATCGCATTGAAGTCACTTTGAAACCTTGCAAGTGATTCATTGTGTGGTTGCCGTAGCTGTGACCGCGTCGTTTTATTTCTTCAAATAGTAGAGGATTACGTGCAACGTTGTCGCCGACGAGGAAAAAAGTCGCTTTTATCCCGTAGCTGTCAAGCAGATCAAGTACCCAAGGTATAACCTCGGGTATCGGTCCGTCGTCAAAAGTAAGATATACCACCCGTCGCTTTTTGCGCTTGATACGCCATACGGCTTCAGGGAATAATATGCGATAAAGTAGTGGCGGTTGCTCTATGAACATGGGCTGAATGATTCCGGCATATATTAGTTTTGCATGAATTTACCAAAATCAATTCCAAGTTCGGCAAGCCCGCTTAACAGCGCTTCGGCATCGCCGCCTCCGATGTCGTATGAACGCAACAATGACATGAAATACACACTATAGATATAATGGTCGGTGCGTTGCAACGTGGCAAACTGCCAGGGTTTGAGCGCTTGATAGTAGCGTATGTATTGAGCATAACGGCGTATTTCGTTTTCAAGCAGGCCGAGACCTTTCTGTGTGAGTTTTCTGTCATTGGTTGCGATGCCGAGTCGCAGATATACATCAGCTATATTTTCACCGATTTGAACCGAGAATGGAGATGCCGCCACCGGAAGTTTCTCCAATATGAGATCAAGCACGTTTGACGCTTTGATGTAGTTGCTATTGGCAAATTCTCTTAAGCGGGAAACTTGAGCAGTGTCTTGTCCTTCATAATCATCTGCCAAAAATTCGGCATTAACACCTTCGTTGTATAGAGTTGTTGCAAGATCTACCAATGTGCTGCGATGTGTTGTCACCATGCGGCGTATTGTCTCGTCAAGGTAAATGTCATTTTGGTCTGTTACCTTGTCAAGTCCTCCCCAGCGGAATTTGGTCATAACGTTGTCATACATCTTTTCAGTGTTGACCGGAATATTTTCTCCGTCACCACCTTTTATCGGTGAGATTTCGTAGGCGAGACCTGTGTTGCGCATGTAGGGGGCGAGTCCAAGGTAATAAGAATCGGGAATAGTCATGGCAAAATATACCGGACGATTCCAGCCGTTGGCAATGCTTGTGTTGAGCATATCAATTGACAATACTTTGCTCAGAGATAGACCTCCGTCATTGGCGGTCGAAGCATCAGCTTGCAAGTCGATGTCGATAGAATCTTCTATTGCGTCGGCTTCACCAGGTGTAACGCGACCTGATTTTATGGCAGCTTCGCGATCGATAGGAATGTACATGTTGGGGTACTTGAACTCGGGAACGCCATGACGGTTTTTGCTCGACTCGGGAGAGTATAATGCCTCTAATGCCATGCTTACCGGAACTTTTATTGTATCAGGTTCCAAGAAGTAGTTGAATTGTAGACGGTCATATCCGAAGTCTGCCGGTTGAGCAAGCATGTCAATTGCAGGAGCGTCATAGGAGGGGTAACGCAATTGATTGGCATACCAGTCGGTTGTGAGATAGGACAGGTTTACTACACGCACATCGGTGCGATAGCCTTCTACCTCTTGAGCATACCATAAGGGGAAGGTGTCATTATCGCCGTTGGTGAAAATAATGGCATTGGGATCAACACTTGAAAGATAGTTCATGCCGAAGTCACGTGCGGTGTAGCGACCTGAACGATCATGATCGTCCCATGTTTGTGATACCATTTGTACCGGTACGGCCAATCCTAAAACGCAGGCTGTGGCAGCCGCAATTTTTGACTCGTTTGCTTTCTTTGCGATTGCATCTTTGATCAAACTATATAATCCGGCTACTCCGATGCCGATCCATATTGCATAAGCATAGAAAGACCCGGCAAAAGCATAGTCGCGTTCACGAGGTTGCCCCGGTGTTTGGTTAAGGTAAAGCACGATGGCGATACCTGTCATAAAGAATAGGAAGAATACTACCCAAAATTGCTCTATACCGCGTTTAGAGGCAAATGCTTGCCAAAGCAAACCGATGATACCGAGAATCAAAGGCAACATGTAGAACACGTTGTGCCCTTTATTGCCTTTGCCAAGATCATCAGGCAACAATGATTGGTCTCCAAGACGGGCATTGTCGATAAATGGTATACCTGAAATCCAGTTGCCATGGTTCACTTCGCCATTGCCTTGAATGTCGTTTTGACGACCGGCAAAGTTCCACATGAAATAACGCCAATACATGTGATTGAGCTGATAGGTGAGGAAAAATTGCATGTTCTGACCAAATGTAGGTCTGATGCGCTTTTCGGCATGAATAGTGTTGCCATCTTCATCGACATACAACGATGCATCAACATACTTTGTATTGGTATTGTTCATGCCTATCCAGTTTTTATAGGCTTTTACGTGTTCGGGAGAAGTGCTGTACATGCGGGGGAATAGCATGTTAAGTTCGGGCAACATCTTGTAGCTGCTCTTTTGTCCGGTTACGATATAGCGGTCGGGGTCTTCAGGTGATGATTTCACCACTTTGCCATAAAGCGTCTTGCCGTAATCCTGCATGGCAGTGACATTGCCGTTGCGGTCGGCTTGATATAGCACCGATGAGTTGAACGTCTGTCCATAGAATAACGGACGTTCGCCATATTGCTCACGGTTGAGATATGAGCTCAATGAGAATACGTTGTCGGGGGCGTTTTGGTTCATTGGCGTATTGGCATTTGAGCGTATGAGCAAAAGCGCGTAAGAAGAATAACCAATGAAGATTACGAAAATACTTGTTATCGATATGCTCAAAATTCTCATTGGCAATTTCTTGCATATCTTGAACAGATACAGTCCAAGTCCGCCAATAATGAGAACGGGAATGAGCAGATTATCCCCTATGAATGGAATTCCTGAGAATAGCACACTGAGGAGGATAGAGAGTTTGATGCGATTTTCGTTACGTTTGTTATACAACTCATATATAGCCCATACAAAAGAGACTACCGCAAGGATTGCATATAACAGAGTTCCTGAGTTATAGCTCCAGCCAAATGTATTAACAGTGAGCAGTTCAAAATACTGTGCAACTTCAATGAATCCGGGAACAAGTCCGTAAAGAATCAAACCGACGATTACACAAGACACACCAAGGGCAATTAATGACCCTTTGGCATTGGTATTCTTGAATTTGCGATAATATACGACCAACACAATAGCCGGAATGCATAGCAAATTAAGCAGGTGCACACCTATTGAAATACCTATCACATATGCAATCAATATGAGATAACGGTCGGAGTGAGGTTGCTCGGCACGGTTTTCCCATTTAAGAATAAGCCAAAAGACTAATGCGGTGCAGAAAGACGAAAATGCATAAACCTCACCTTCGGCGGCTGAAAACCAGAATGTGTCACTCCATGTATAGGCAAGTGAGCCAACAAGTCCTGAACCAAATATCACAAGCATTTTAGATAATGAAACCGAAGTTTCATCATCTTTGACAATCAATCG
>CAZBUT010000059.1:0-7667 GCA_964495165.1 uncultured Muribaculaceae bacterium
TAAGAATCACATTTGCATTTTCACCACACATGAGCCTTATCTTTGACTCCAACAATTTGGCATCATTTTCACGAGCAACAATTCCTATATGATCTAAATGGGTATTGAAAAACCAAAAATCCTTCTTTGTTGTGCTATCTTTGAGGTGCGCCCAACTACACACTCTCCGGCAATCGGCATCCCAGCCATACGAAACAGTATCGGGAGTTTCCGACAACCAGAATGTCCCACTGTCAAGCAATTCAAAACGATCTTTCCTATAAAACACCGGACTATACTCTCCTTTTGTTGCACCATCATCCCTCGCAACACCCACATAGTCATATTCAGGTAAACGCTCAAGCATATCGGTCAATTGGTCGTGACACACTTCCTGCGCTCCAAACACATCAAATGCCATAAAAGCGATGAGATCACACATTGCATCACGCCGATCAATCCACCCGTTACCACTCGGATAGTCGGCTTGTGTATGTAATCTTATGTTGTAAGAGGCAACATTCAGAGTCTGTGCCATTATTTGCATAATAGCCACAGTACAAATTAATACAATAGAAATTCGTTTCATATATACTCAAAATTTATACGGTCAAATTTACATCAAAAACATGAGTTTTGCGTAATTTTGTAACAAAACATAAATAGTCAAACAAGTTCAACAATGAAACGAATCAGCCTTCTACTCCTATCGATTTTATCGCTTTCGGCAATACAGTCGCAACAACTCAGACTTAACCCCGACAACATAGATGAAATAATTAACGAACTCACCCTCGAAGAAAAAGTGCATCTGATTGTGGGGGCGAGTATGAGCAAACGTATGGCTTCGGGCGAAGTCGGATATACCGATTCAATCGTACCCGGGGCGGCAGGATTCACCTATCGCATAGAACGGTTGGGAATTCCCGAAATAGTATTTGCCGACGGACCGGCAGGATTGCACATATCTGAAACCCGCGAAGGCGACCCTAAAAAGTACTTCTGTACAGGATTCCCGGTTGGCACTCATTTGGCCGCTACCTGGAACAATGACATCATATTCAAGGTGGGTGAAGCTATGGGCAATGAAGTAAAAGAGTATGGTGTAGATATAATTCTCGCTCCCGGTGTAAACATCATGCGTAACCCGCTTTGCGGTCGTAACTTTGAGTATTATTCTGAAGATCCGCTTTTATCGGGCAAAACAGCTGCGGCCATCATCAATGGAATAGAAAGCAACGAAGTGGGTACATCAATAAAGCATTTTGCAGCCAATAACCAAGAGATAAACCGATTAGGCAACGACTCACGTGTATCGCTCAGGGCGTTGCGTGAAATTTATTTACGCAATTTTGAAATAGCCATAAAAGAATCTCAACCTTGGACATTGATGACATCATATAATTATTTAAATGGCCGATACACATCTCAAGACAAAGGATTGCTTGAAAATGTGCTTCGCAACGAGTTGGGATTTGAAGGCACCGTCGTTACCGATTGGGGTGGAGGCCTCGATGCTGTAGCACAAGTTGAAGCAGGCAATGATATGATTCAACCAGGCAATGAAGAACAATATGAGCAAATTATCTCGGCTGTAAAACAAAATCGTCTTGACGAAGCTGCTGTAAACAAATGTGTCAAACGCATTTTACAACTCATTGTCAAGACACCAAGTTTCAATAACTACAAGCACAACAACGCTCCGGATTTGAAATCACATGCACAAGTGACACGCGATGTGGCAAGTGAAGGATTTGTGTTGCTAAAAAACGATTCCAATGCATTGCCAATACCTGCGGGATCAAAAGTTGCCCTATTTGGAGCCGGGTCTTATGATTTTATTGCCGGCGGACGCGGCTCGGGTGATGTCAATAAAGCTTATGTAGTGGATTTGAGAGCCGGTCTCATTGGAAACGGAATAACTCTTGACTCAAAACTCGACTCTCTATATCTGTCACATATCGATAGTGAACACAAACGCATTGCTCCAATGGACGCCTATCGCCGTTGGACGGTTTACACATTGCGACCAAACGAGATTAGAGATCCTTATTCTTTTGTTCACGGCTCAGCCAAACGAGCCGACATGGCTATAATCACATTTTCACGCCATGCTGCCGAAGGATTTGAGCGCCACGTAGAGCGAGACTTTAACCTTCGCATCGATGAGCGCGCACTGCTCAACGAGGTGAGCCGGGAATACCGCAATGCGGGCAAACCGGTAATTGTCGTACTCAACATTTCAGGATCCGTTGAAATAGCATCATGGCGAGATAAAGCCGATGCAATAATGATCTGCTGGATGCCGGGGCAGGAAGGTGGTAATTCTGTAGCCGACGTATTACTGGGGCGACAGTCGCCAAGCGGACATTTACCAATGACATTTCCTATCAAATATGCCGATGTCCCTTCACAAAACTTCCCGGTGAATGTTCCAGAAACCGGGCTTAACCAATCTTTTGAAAATTTCAGTCGCACTCATAAATACTACGATCAGCCAAATATCGACTTCACCAACTATGAGGAGGATATATATGTCGGCTACAGACATTATTCAACCCGTGGGATAGAAGTTGCATATCCATTTGGATTTGGATTGACATATTCCGACTTTGAAATCTCAGACATGGAAGTAATTCACTCCGGCACACAAATCTCAGTGTCATGCCAAGTGTCAAACACAGGCAATCATACGGCAAAACAAGTCGTGCAACTTTACTCAACTGAACTATCACCTACCATTGACCGCCCGGCAATCGAACTGCGGGGCTACTCCAAGACACCTGATTTGGCACCGGGAGAATCATGCAAAATATCTATATCAATATCAACTGAAGATCTGGCTACATATAGTGAAACCGATACTGCATGGAAATTATCGGCGGGTGACTACAAATTATCATTGGGATTCAGCTGTGAGGACTTACGGTTAAACGACACCATAAGCATTGCAACTGAGACAGTGAGACCTGTTACCGACATTCTGAGACCGGAAACAGGAGATATTTTTATCAAATAATCCTCCTACAATTTATGGCAATTATTGAAATAACATCTTTATCACATTCAGGTGTCGAAGTGTTTTCCGCCCTCACAGAAGCACAACTACGAAACCGCATTGAGCCGGACAAAGGCATATTCATTGCCGAAAGCCCCAAAGTCATCAATGTAGCTTTAAATGCCGGATATGAGCCTCTGTCTATTCTTTGCGAGCACAAGCATATCTCCGGAGATGCCGCCGATATTATCGCGCGTTGCGGTGACATTCCGATATATACAGGTGAACGAAACCTGCTATCGCAACTCACAGGCTACACGCTCACTCGCGGGGTTTTGTGCGCAATGCGTCGACCCAAAGCACAAAGTCTTGACGATATATGCCGAAATGCTTGTCGCATAGCAATCATCGACGGTGTTGTAGATACGACAAATATCGGTGCTATCTTCCGCTCGGCTGCAGCGTTAGGCATCGATGCCATTTTGCTTACCCCCACCTCATGCGACCCGCTTAACCGCCGTGCAATAAGAGTTTCAATGGGTTCTGTTTTTCTTGTACCATGGACGTGGCTCGATAAACCCATACAATCGCTGTCGGAATACGGATTCCGCACCGTTGCAATGGCTCTTTCCGACAATTCAATCGCAATCGACAACCCGGTTCTTTCAAGAGAAAACAAATTGGCAATCATACTCGGGACTGAAGGCGACGGTCTCTCGGACAAGATAATTACAGAAGCCGACTATGTCGCACGCATACCAATGGCACATGGGGTTGATTCGCTTAATGTCGCCGCAGCATCGGCCGTAGCATTTTGGCAACTTCGCAAAAAATAATACCAATAAGCCGCATATCTATCTGTCGGCGACAATATGCGGCTCTATATAATATAAATAGGTTTAAAGGTCTTCAGGCAGCGATAATCCAAGTGCTTTGGCGACCCCAATTCCATAGGCGGGATCAGCCTTATAGCAATTGCGTATATGGCGCACTTTTATAAACTCCTCGGCATCGCCCATCGCTCTCGCTGTGTTTTCAAACAGCAATTGCTGCTCTTCTGTAGGCATCAGGCGAAACAATGCTCCGGGTTGGCTATAATAATCATCGTCATACTCTCTCTCATTATAATTATAGGCATCGCCATGCAACCTCAATGGCGGTTCTTTTAATTGAGGCGAGTCTTGCCATTCGCCATAACTATTTGGTTCATATCCCTTTGCCGCCCCATAGTTTCCATCAACGCGCATTGCGCCATCTCTATGATAAGCATGAACCGGACAACGCGGACGATTTACCGGAATCTGTTCGGCATTCACGCCAAGACGGTAACGTTGTGCATCTCCATAGGAAAATAATCGACCCTGCAACATCTTGTCGGGAGAAAAGCCTATGCCGTCAACGATATTCATCGGATTAAATGCCGATTGTTCAACTTCGGCAAAATAGTTTTCCGGATTACGGTTAAGTTCCAAAATACCAACTTCATGCAACGGGAAATCGCCATGAGGCCACACTTTGGTGAGATCAAACGGATTAATATGATAGTCATCGGCTTGTGCTTCTGTCATCAGTTGTACCTGAAATAGCCATCGGGGATAATCGCCTCGTTCGATGCTTTCATATAAATCTCGTTGATGTGATTCTCTATCTTTTGCGATTATAGCCTCAGCCTCAGCATCGGTAAGGCATTTGATACCTTGAAGCGTTCGCAAATGAAATTTCACCCACGTGCGTTGGTTTTCAGAATTAATAAAACTATACGTGTGACTGCCAAATCCATGCATATGCCTATATGACAACGGGATACCGCGAGGACTCATCGTTATGGTTATCTGATGAAGCGCCTCAGGCAACAATGTCCAGAAATCCCAATTATTGTTGGCGCTTCGCATGTTTGTTTTTGGATCCCTCTTTATTGCATGATTCAAATCGGGAAATTTCAAAGGATCACGCAAAAAGAACACCGGAGTATTATTTCCCACCAAATCCCAATTTCCGGCATCGGTATAAAACTTCATTGCAAATCCACGAATATCCCGCTCGGCATCGGCGGCCCCACGCTCTCCCGCAACCGTAGAAAACCTCACAAAGCAATCGGTCTTTTTACCTACCTCGCTAAACATGGCGGCTCGAGTATATTGGGTTATATCGTGTGTTACAGTAAATGTACCATAAGCACCTGAACCTTTGGCATGCATTCGACGTTCGGGAATCACTTCTCTATCAAAGTGCCCGAGTTTTTCAATAAGCCATGGATCTTGCATTAAAACCGGACCGCGGACTCCGGCCGTTTGTGTGTTTTGATTGTCGGCTATCGGCCGACCATTTGCTGCGGTGAGTAGATTTTTCTTCATAGTCTATATTCTTATTTGCAATAATATTATTATGTATCTCAACTACAAGCAAACCGTTTTTTCATGTCTGAGTCCACAAGTAGATAGAAATCGCACCATTGTTGTTTTTCATATTCTCTATCTTCCTCAGAAAATGGGCTTGCATCTATTTCACTGCATTTTTTGCCTATGATATAATCAACAGCGTTATCTATGGTTGATGTCGCAATAGGGCATTTATACCCCAAGGCATTAATTACAAGCAAGTCAAACAATTCGGCACAGACATCACTCTTCACCATATCATTGACATGTTCAATCACCGATTTTGTTGCGTCATCGCTACATTCCGAAAGCATATCCACAAATATGCTACCCATTGATTTTGTCTTTTTCATCGCCGTTCATTTTTATAAATGCAACTTTGACAATAAAACAAAATTGAGTCATCGTAAGTTCACCCCTCGTTACAACATTCTCCCGTGTTGTCAAAATATGAACACAATACCTCTTATTTGTTATACTCCGACAAATCAGACCAATCAACCACAAACGAGTCAATTTGAGGTTTGATCGTTTGGTTTTTCACTTTACGATTAAGATCAGCCACATTCAAGTCGTTCAGCAATTTCACCATATTTTCAGGCATTACATAAGTATCTTCAAGAGAATTATCAAGATAAACCACAAAATAAATATACGTTGGTTTCATTGCATATTCCCCGCTATTGGCATCATATACATTTAGCCCAACTGTTTCAGCATCATATTTTATATCACGTACCTTATAGCATTGACTACCCAAAATAATATATGGGACAGGAACACCGTTATTAACGCATTTTATTGAACTTGACGAGGATTTCTCAACAAAACGATTTACAAGAGAATCAACTAACTCAAAATCATATTTTTTCAGCAATGATTTATATGTAGCATAAGTTCCACTATTGGCTGATGTAGCATATACATTCCAACCATTTTGAATATATACGCCTATCTCACTCGCAAGTTCCTCCGCTGTTATACGATTATTTAATTGAGATTCATGACTTATGCGAGAGAGCATTCTTTTGTCTAAATATACCTTTAAAGTATCATTACCCAAATACAATGAAATGATCCTTCCTGATTTTTTCACTTGATCACGGTCGCCACATATTGCGAAGAAAGAGGCTTCATCTACCTTTTTAGCAACTATACCTACCGGATAAAACTCAATATTACTATTTATCGAATCTCTTGTTACCATGTGAGGCACAGAATTATGCGGAGATAGAAGTTCCTCTGTAAGAATAGGCGGCACACTTCCACTCGGCATATTTACATACATCGAGCCTGAATACCCTTTCACATCCACGTGATGCCTCTCTTTTATACAATTTGCAGCAGAGCCTCCACCCATAAACAATATCATAGGGTTCTTTTCAGAAGAATACATATTATATCCGACAAGCAATAACAGCGACAACAGGAGCAGGGCAACTACTCCAATAAAATATTCTAAGTATTTTTTCAAGCCAACCCTTTCTTCTCGTCCTGAAGGGGTCGGATATACTTTATTGTTAATCTCATCAATTAGCCTCCTTATGCGTTCTCTTGCTTTCTGTTTAAGATCTTCAATTCCGTTATATTCAACATAATACTTGTCTATAGTTGCCCCCATCAATCCCTCAATAACGCCAAGATCATAATTTTTTTCGTTCGAGACCCGCTTAAAAACAATGATTTCGGGAATACCTGACTCATTAAATTTTTTGGCAGCTAATTTAAATTCCTGCTCAGTCTTGCTACCGATGCGATCCTCCAAAATGAATATAACAGCATCGGAATGATTCACAATAAAAGCATTATAATCATCTTGAACTTCACCAAAATTCTCATATGACAACACACTCACAAGCACATTTTGCCCTTTTTGTCTATATTCGGCAGTCAAATCATTTGCCAATTCCTTAAAACAACTTCTGTGTTCGCGTAAATCTTTGGCACCGGCGATAAAAAAATTTATGTGTCTCATGAAAAAATTGATTTATGGATATTTAGAACAAATATTGCAATAAAAGTTAATTATATTATATATAGCACAAAAAAATCAAGCGACTTGACATCGCCTGATTTTTCCAAAGAGCGGTAAACGAGGCTCGAACTCGCGACCCTCAGCTTGGGAAGCTGATGCTCTACCAACTGAGCTATTACCGCAATAATGGCGCAAAGTTAAGAATTTTTTCTTATTGCGCCATATTTTTAAGGGAGCTTCTATAAATTGCTTTGTGATGATTAAAGTATTTTTCTTGAGAGAATTTCAGTTTTTATTGAAATAAGCATAGCGAGCTATGTGTTTGAAATAAAGGCTG
>CAZBUT010000060.1:0-7640 GCA_964495165.1 uncultured Muribaculaceae bacterium
GCGCCCTCGGCTGTCGGTAAGAGAGGCGTAATCCATGACCTGAAGCAAAGTGTCAAATATTTTTTCGTGAGCCTTTTCTATTTCATCGAGTAACAAAACGCAGTGCGGATTTTTCCTTACAGCCTCTGTAAGGCGGCCGCCTTCTTCATATCCTACGTATCCCGGCGAAGAACCAATTAATTTCGACACGCTATAGCTCTCGGAATATTCGCTCATGTCAAATTTATGTAACGTTAACCCCAATTGCTCGGCAAGCACACGGGCAACCTCTGTTTTGCCGACTCCTGTCGGACCAACAAACAGCAGGCTTGCCTGAGGTTTATGAGCATCAGTGAGACCTGCACGTGCCGACAAAACCGATTCGACAACCGAGTCTATCGCTTCGTCCTGTCCGAATATCAATTTACGCAAATTGTCTCCGAGGCTACGCAACATTCCGGCATCATTCTCATCAATTATCTTTGTTGCAATATTTCCCATTTGGGCTACTATCGAGTCAATCAGGTTGCAGTCAACTGTTTGACGTTTCCGCTCGGTTTGCGGATTCATTTCTCGGAATGCGCCCGCTTCGTCAAGCACATCAATTGCTTTGTCGGGCAGATTGCGGCTTGACAAGAATCTGACACTCAATTTAGTGGCACGTTCAGCCGTTCCGGCATCATATTTTACGTTATGATGCTTTTCATATCGTTTCTTGACACTGTTTAAAATTTTGATAGTTTCATCTATGCTTGGCTCGTTAATATCGATTTGCTGAAACCGTCGCAAAAACCGTGTACAACTATCCATGTACCGGGTTATGTCTTCGTGGTTGGTAATGCCTATAAATCGCAAATCTTCATCATCGAGATATGGCATAAACAATTGCGTCAGATCGCGCGCGCCGTTGGCATCGCCTTTGCTCCCGGCAAGAGTGTGCATGTCATCAATTACAATTATAGCTCCGCCACTATCTTTAAGACCTCCCATGATGTGCCCTACGCGCTGTTCCAATTCCCCATGATACTGTGCGCCTGAGATTAATGATTGCACCAAAATTTCATAAACCGGCAATTGCTTGATGCGCCGGGGCAAGTCATTAGAGCGATTGACAAACCCTTGTATAAGAGCTGACTTGCCAACACCCGGATCACCTACAATAAGCGCATTGTTTTTATCGCATCGGCACAAAACTTGAGAGATTCTTGAAATCTCATTGTCGCGACCTATGATTGAATGTTTTTTCCCGGCATATTTTTCTTTCAGGTCGATAACATATTTTGCCCAGCCGTTTGTCTTGCTTTCTGAATCGATATCATCGTAGTATTCATCGTCGCGCATTATGCTTTTTGAATCCAACGACAGCATCACTTCCGCTATTTCCTGAATATTCTTGATTTCGCGCATTACAATTTCCGCACCTGGGCATTCGGCAGTGTTGAGTATTGAAATCAGCACCGCAACCGAAGGTATCGGCGTGTCTTCACGTCCTTTTATCGACCGCTTGGCATTTTTCAATACAGCCTTCATGAGTTTTGACGGCATAAGTTCATATTCGATTCCGTCGGGAATCGAAGGCACATATTGTTTTAGCAAAGCGGTTATCTCTTTCCATATTTTTTGGAAATTGATTTTGTCTTCGTAATCATGCTCCCTTACCCGATCATGGCATATAAGAGATAATATAAAATGTTCGGGAGTCAAAAACTCATGCCTTTCTTGATTGGCTAAAAGTTGTGCGTTATCGATTATTTCTTGGGCAAAAGGTGTCAGGATTAAATTCTCCATAGATGTTATTATAGTTTTTGATGCACAGTAATTAAAAGCGGGAAATTATGGGAACGGGCCATATCGGTAGCCTTGTCGGCTTTAGAGTGAGCTATGTCATAAATATATGTGCCGGCAACAGCTTCCCCGTTTTCATGCACATACATCATGAGTTGCTCTGCTTCTTTTCTGCTTTTCAGAAATACCCGTTCTAAAACCATAACCACAAAGTCCATTGTTGTAACGTCGTCGTTATGAATAATCACATCATACATTGGCGGGCGACGCTCCCGATACTGTGACTTAGATGTTATTGAAGTTTGATTCTGTTCCATATCTACTGCAAAATTACGCAAAATCACCGTAAAAAATAATACCGTCTCTGAAAATGTTGAGACGGTATTACGTTTTAGAATTTATTTCAAGTTCTATTTGAAAGCAACAACTTTAATCTATCAAATCTTAGTGGCTTGGGCATTGTCTTTTTCTGCCGAAGTTTCTTTGATTAAAAATACTGCAATAGCGCCAAGTATGAGCAACACGCCGGCCAAAACAAGCATACGGTCTTGAGCGGCAATTTCACCGGCGGGGGTAAGCAGAGATACGCACACTCCACCTACGGCAGCAGCAACAATCTGCGGGAGACAAATTGTTCCATTGAAAAGACCGAGATATGTACCCATGTTTTTGCCCGACAAAGAGTTGGTGAGGATTGTGAAAGGCAATGCCAACATGGCGGCCCACGCGCAACCAATCAAGAAATATGATACAAACAACAGATATTGGTCTGCGATATAATAGGTTGATATAAAACCTGCTGCACCCAACACAAGGCTTAAAGAGTAGGCAAATTTGCGGTTTTTAAACAACGGTAAAACTATAGCCCAAAGCACAGAACCGATAGCTTGAACAGCAAACAGCACGCCTACCCAGTCACCGGCAGCCTGATATTGTTTGGAAGCTACGTCCAATACACCGTCTTTTATTGGTGTGTCAAAGGCGCTTACAGCTATAGCACCATTAGTGTATGTCCACATGTACATAAATGCCGCCCAGCAGAAGAATTGCACAAGCCCCACAGTCCAGAATGTTTTTGGAGCTTTAGCAAGCAGTTTCAACATGCTTGTTTTTTCATTCTTGTCGGTTTCTGAAATACCGTGATATTCAGCATATTCTTTGGGAGGCATTTCCTTCACGGTCGATGTGGTATATATAACACAAAGAATAAGAATGATTGCTCCTATATAGAACGACCATTTTACCGAGTCGGGGATTTCGCCCTCAGCGGCAACGCTTGCAATTCCGATTGCAGTGAAAAAATAAGGGAACAGATAACCTACCAAACTACCTGCATTGCAAAGGAAACTTTGAATCGAGTAAGCAAGACCTTTTTGCTTTTCATTAACCATGTCACCAACCATCATCTTAAATGGTTGCATAGCCATATTGATAGATGTGTCGAGGAACATAAGAGACACAAGTCCGAATATCATGGCGGCGCCAATTGTGAGTCCGAAGCTGCCGGCATTGGGCAACATGCACATTACCAAAACTGCTACAATCGCCCCGATAAAAAGATACGGGATACGGCGTCCAAAGCGAGTCCATGTGTTATCGCTCCATTTGCCCACAAGCGGTTGTACAATAATACCCATTAAAGGCGGTAAAATCCAAAAGAAACTCAAGTCGTGAGGATCTGCGCCAAGCGTCGCGAAAATACGCGAAATGTTTGCGCTTTGCAAAGCATAAGCAATCTGTACACCAAAGAATCCGAAACTTAGATTCCATAGTTTCCAGAAACTTAGATCTGGTTTAGTTTTCATGTTTTGTGTTGTTATTGATTTATTATTTTGTTTATTTTACTAAAGAATAAAGCCATTTGATTTCCTCAGCCCATAATTCCTCGTTGGGCGTTTCAAGTATTAAAGGGATATTATCCATGCGTGGATCATTCATGAGCAGGTGGAAAAATTCTTCCCCAAGCATTCCCTTGCCAAGAGATTCATGGCGGTCGACTTTAGACGCTAATCCTTTTTTTGTGTCATTGAGATGCATACCGCTCAAAAACTCCAGTCCGATAGTATCTTCAAATGCTTTCCATGTCACCTCATATCCGGCCGCCGTCGACAAGTCATATCCGGCGGCAAAAGCATGACATGTGTCTATACAAACCCCGACTCTGCTTTTATCCTCAACTTTGTCTATAATATGAGCGATTTGCTCAAATGAGAAGCCCAAATTGCTGCCTTGACCGGCAGTGTTTTCAATCACGGCTTTAACGCCGGTCGTTTGATTTAAAGTGATGTTGATTGACTCGGCAATGAGATCAAGACAGTCATCTATTGCAATCATTTTTAAATGGCTGCCGGGGTGAAAATTGAGCATAGACAGTCCAAGCTGTTCACAACGTTGCATTTCGTCGAGAAATGCTTCGCGAGACATGCGCAGTTTTTCTGCATCGGGAGCGCCAAGGTTTATCAGATAGCTGTCATGAGGAAGTATTTGCTCAGGAGTGTATCCGAGATTTGCGCAATTGTCCTTAAAGGCTTGCGCTTCTTTTTCGCTTATAGGCTTTGATTGCCAACGTGACGGATTGCGTGTGAACAAAGCAAATGACTTGGCCCCGATTTCATGGGCGTTAATAGGTGCTTGGCTCACTCCGTTTCCTGCTGAGACGTGAGCTCCGATGAGTTTCATGTTAATTTATTTTACGCAGTGAATTAAATCGTGCAAAGATACTCATAACTTTTCTCTTTACAATGAAAATTGATGATTTTTAGTTACCTTTGCTGTTAAAGAAATTAATGTCTATGGAGATAACTCAAAGTTTCAGGAAAATGGTTGCATCGCTTGGCACCGTGAAGGGGCGGCGGGAACATAAATGTTTTATAGCCGAAGGCTCTAAATGCGTCATCGACACCTGGGGGCATTTCAAGTGCCGTTATTTATTGGCTACATCTCAATGGATAGAGTCAAATGACGGCATGTTGAACGGAGCAATGCCCATTGCGGTAAAGAAATCCGACATTGAGCGCATGTCGCAGTTGACAACACCTTCAAGCGTTATTGCCATATATGAAATACCTGAATATTTTTTTGACGAGACTTCTCTTGCCGTCAATCTGACAATTGCTCTTGACCGTATACAGGATCCAGGTAATCTTGGCACGATAATGAGGATTGCCGATTGGTTTGGCATAACCGATATTTTGTGCAGTAAAGACACCGTAGATGTATATAATCCCAAAGTAGTGCAAGCTACAATGGGGGCAATATCCCGAGTGAAAGTGCATTATTGCGACTTGGTCGAACTTGTAAAACGTAATTGTCATTTGCCGGTTTATGGCACATTGCTTGACGGTGACAATATTTATGAAACCGAGCTGTCGGCTAACGGAATTATCATTATGGGAAATGAAGGGCAGGGATTGTCAACAGAAATCAGAGAACTTGTGTCACACAAGTTGTTTATACCCTCCTTCCCTCCGGACCGTCCTACGTCTGAATCGCTGAATGTGGGCATGGCGACAGCAATAACAATTGCCGAATTCCGCCGGCGCATGATGTAATTTAACAATAGAATTATGGCTACAAAAATAAAGACAATGTGGTATTGCTCATCGTGTGGCGCCGATTCTCCAAAATGGGAAGGGCGTTGCCATGAATGTGGAGAATGGAATACAATGGTTGAAGAACGTGTTCCGGCAAAGTCGGCACGTTCGGTATCGTCGGTTTCTCGAAATACCCCAAAAAGCAAGCCTCAACGTGTCTCGGAAATACAAGCATTGAACGAGCCTCGCATTCACATGCCCAGCAATGAACTTAACCGCGTGCTTGGCGGTGGTTTGGTAGCCGGCTCTCTCGTTTTAATTGGTGGAGAACCGGGTATCGGAAAGTCGACTCTTGTATTGCAAAATATATTATCGATAAAATCAAAGACAATATTATATGTTTCGGGAGAAGAGAGCGTGTCACAACTCAAATTGAGAGCTGACCGCATCGGACGCATGAGCGATAATTGTTTCATCGTGTGTGAAACCTCTCTTGACAATATATTTGAACATATAGAAAACGTTCAGCCGCAAATTGTAATTGTAGACTCGATTCAGACTATTGCATCAGATGCAATAGAGTCGGCTGCCGGCAGTGTCAGCCAAGTGCGAGAATGCTCAGCGCAATTGTTGAAGTATGCAAAACAAAGCGGTGTGCCTGTTATACTTATCGGTCATATAAACAAGGAGGGAAGCATTGCAGGTCCCAAAGTGCTTGAACATATCGTTGATGCCGTATTGCAATTTGAAGGCGACCGACATTATATGTACCGCATCTTGCGCTCGATTAAAAACCGTTTTGGGAGCACCTCCGAAATCGGAATTTATGAGATGTGCCAACGCGGATTGCGCGAAGTGACAAATCCGTCGGAGATGTTATTGTCACAAAACGACGAAGAATTGTCGGGGGTGGCTGTCGGTGTGACGCTCGATGGAATACGGCCGTTTATAATTGAAGCACAAGCTCTTGTGAGTACAGCCGCTTATGGAACGCCCCAACGTTCAGTTACCGGATTTGACGGCAAACGCATGAACATGTTGCTTGCGGTGCTTGAAAAACGGGTCGGTTTCAAATTGGCTCAAAAAGACGTGTTTCTGAATATAGCAGGCGGTTTGAAAGTTAACGACCCCGCACTTGATTTGGCTGTGATTTGCGCCATATTGTCTTCGAATGTCGACATGGCGATACCTCATGGTATCTGTATGACCGGAGAGGTCGGATTGTCGGGTGAAATAAGACCGGTGACACGTGTTGAACAACGTATAAGTGAAGCTGAAAAGCTCGGAATGGACGCCATAATAATACCGCGCAACAACCTCAAAGGCATTGACACGTCCAAATTGAAGATCAAAATAAATGAAGTCTCAAAAGTCGAGGAAGCATTTAGAGTCTTATTCTCATAAAACATTTACATGAAGCGAGCCATTTTTTTCATAATTGTTACAATAATTGTAATGCAAGCTGGTGCAACCGGGCAGTTTAGTGAAAGATTGAACTATAAAGGCAAAAATGTCCAATTGCATTCATTGTTGCTTGAATTAAATGATGAACTATATAGAAATATAACTAAACGATTACCCGAAGATTGGTATAATACGGCATTGTGGCGTAAATATATAGGACATTGGAAGATTGAAAATGATTCTTTGTTTTTGGATAGTATAGCTGTTTTTCAAGGCGATAATCTGAAAGCTCTCAATATTAACGATTTGGTTTTAAAATATCGATTGCCCGATGGTCGAATATTTTGCTCATGGGTAAGCGATACATTGAGAATAGCAGAAGGTGAATGTGTGAGATATGAGCATATGGGTTGGAATCAAAATTATGAAAAAGAATGGGATATACTACTGAAAAATGGGATTGTAACGGAAATAACGCCTTATATAAATAGAATAATAGTGCGAGGCGTTTCTTCTGATATTGAAATAATGAAAGTTTTGAGTGGGTTTCCTATTGAAAAATATCCAACTGTTGATAGAATTATATTTACCGTTAGTAATATAAATATCGACTCAGATTATAAAATAAATTCATATGATATTAAGCTATTGCGAGTTGCTCCTAAAAATAGTATAACAGAAGAAGATATGCCCGCAATAATTGCTGATATTCAAAATATCCTGAATGATCAACATATTGTACCAGTTTCAATTATTAGAGGACAGCTTTATGTTACTCCGTATGTATATATTATTTCAAGAAAAAATATAGAAGAACATCGGAAAATAGGCTCTTCCTTTTAAACCCTAATATTTCCTTACTTTGACAAATTATAGTGTAAATATTTTCCTGACTTCGTCAACGCGTACCCCAAAAATCATCATTGAATAGTTTTTCGA
>CAZBUT010000061.1:0-7526 GCA_964495165.1 uncultured Muribaculaceae bacterium
GCTGTGACTACCCCGATTTTGCCCACCCTTGCGCATCAGCCGTTGAGAGCGGAGAATGCTATCCGGGCATAGCAATGTGTGGTAGCGGAAACGGCATTTCCATGACCCTCAACAAGCACCAAGGCGTTCGCGCCGCACTTTGTTGGACCGTAGAATTGGCCAAACTTGCCCGCCAGCACAACGACGCAAATGTACTCGTGCTTCCAGCTCGTTTCATTGAGCCTGTACTTGCGCTTGAAATTGTCGAAGCGTTTTTGAATACGCCATTTGAAGGCGGACGACACATCAACCGAGTTAACAAAATTCCGGTAAAATAAGAAAGCTTTCTGCCTTCCAAATGATTATGGGCATTGCAACTAAACCTTTTCGGCATTGCGATGTCATATAATATACATTTAAATACTACACATCAAGACAGATACAACATAAATTTAACTTAACGATGAAAAAATTTGCATTTCTTTTTATTGCCGTCATGGCATTTGTCGGCACAGCGATCGCAGCTCTTCCAATCACAAAAGTCGACCGCGTAAATCCTACAGATGAAATTTTCATGGATATGGCTCTCACCGTAGCTAAAGATAATGTTAAGGAAGGCGGTCTCCCTTGTGGCGCAGTAGTTGTGCTAAACGGACGTTTGCTCAGTTCCGGACAAGCTACCGACAAAGCAACTGCCGAAGAAGCAGCAATAGCTACTTCACGCAAGAAAAAGCTCGGTTTTGCCACCATATACACCGTCAATGAACCAACTACCGAAGCATATAACGCGATATGTCGCTCCGGAGCAGAAGCTGTGGTTTTTGTGAATCCGCGCGAAGAGGTCATCGCCAAAGGCATTTATCCAGCAGAAGCCTACAACGACTCTTTGGCAGACTCTACACTCACACAAGTACCTATGAGCCAAATGGAATACCGCGAAGCTGTTTCTTTCATCAAGTCATACACAAAATAAGCAACTTCGTGGTGAATGGCACATTTTAAGGGATAAGAAAATAATAGGCTTCACTATAATATTGCCTTTCTCCCACTGAGTCGCAGATGTTATGCATCTGCGACTTGATTATCAAGAACAAACTTCATTTTCAAAAAAATTACGCCAAAAACATTTTAACTTTATAGCCAAACGACAATACAAGCCCCCGATAAATGAGAGAAGTTAAATTTATAGACTTATTTGCAGGCATAGGAGGAATCCGCAAAGGTTTTGAAATCGCATTTCAGAGACATGGTCATAAAACTGAGTGCGTTATGACTTCCGAGATAAAGCCACATGCATGCAAAGTATTGAGAGCCAACCACCCACAAGAAATAATCAAAGGAGACATCATAACTATTGACGAAAATTCAATCCCTGATTTCGATTTTCTTCTTGCCGGATTTCCGTGTCAAGCATTTTCGTATGCAGGTAAACGTTTGGGATTTCAAGACACACGCGGTACATTATTTTTTGAAGTTGAACGTATATTAAAAGCCAAACGCCCTTTTGGATTTATATTAGAAAATGTAGAGGGCTTGGTAACACATGACAGAGAAGACGCGAAACGACCGATTGGGAAAACCCTTTCTATTATTTTGGAAAACCTTGATGCATTAGGATACAAAGTAACTTGGAAGGTCTTGAATTCTAAAGAATTCGGACTTGCCCAGGAACGCAAGCGTATATACATTGTAGGAACGCTAAAATCAGAAGTTTCATTAGACGATTTTACCAAAAGACAAGCATGTCTTGCTGATATATTAGAAAGTGGCAAACCTGTAGTGGACACAAAATTTACGCGATTATTGATGTCTCATTTTACGCCAAATGAATTATATGGAAAAAGCATAAAAGACAAACGTGGTGGCAACGAGAACATTCATAGTTGGGATATCGAGCTGAAAGGTCCTGTAAGTTCTGAACAAAAAAAATTACTGAATCTAATCTCACATGAGCGACGCAAAAAGAAATGGGCATCAATTCACGGAATAAAGTGGATGGACGGCATGCCATTAACAACAGAGATGATTAGCGAATTTTACCATAGTGAGAATTTAAAGGATATGCTTGACGACCTTGTCGAAAAGGGATATCTAAAAAAAGAGTACCCAAAAGAACTTATAACAGAACATTCATTATTGGGCGACAGGCAAGTTCGCAGACAAGACACATCAAAAAAATCCGGCTATAATATAGTCGCAGGTAAATTAAGTTTTGAAATCAACAAGATTCTCGATCCGAAAGGCATAGCACCAACCCTTGTAGCTATGGACATGAAAAAACTTTTTGTCGTTGACAATGGCGGTGTCAGACCATTGACGCTCCGTGAAGGGTTACGCCTTTTTGGTTTTCCCGATGATTTTCTATTCCCCGTAACCCAAAACGAGGGTTTCGATTTATTAGGCAATACAGTTGCGGTTCCTGTCATAACTGCAATTGCCGAAAGGATCTATAAAGCATATAATAAATTTCAAGGATAACAAAATATGAGACTTACAGCAGAACAAGTCTTTCAGAAACTGCTCACTGAAGACAAAATACTTGAAAAGAAAGGGCAGATAAGATTTTTCTTTGATGATATTGATGTAATCGTCAAACAGAAAGATGTCGTTGGAAATATCATGCAAGAGTGGTTAGAGTGTTGGCTAAAAAAGAATGAAGTAGAATATTCTCCCAATAACAATACACAAATGCCCCCTGACTTCTTTTTAAATCCTGACAATTTAACACAAGATCTATTAGAAGTAAAAGCATTTAATTACGAAGCAACGCCTGGATTTGATATTGCTGATTTCAACGCCTTCCAAGAAGAACTAATAGAAAAGCCATATATGCTTCACGCAAAATACCTTGTTTTTGGCTACAAGATGCAAGAAGACGGCTACGTTGTCATAAAGAAAATGTGGTTGCAAAATGTATGGGATATTTGCAGACGCATGGAAAAATGGCCTTTGAATTTACAAATAAAGGACAAAGTCGTTCACAAAATACGTCCTGGCATATGGTTTTCTGAAAGCAGTCGTATTAAACACAAGACGTTCAGATGCTTAGAAGATTTTATATCTGCCATGGAAGAAACTGTATTCAAAAATCCTAAAACGCACCATCTTGGTGGTGAATGGCTTGAAGACTTCTTAAAGAGCTATCACCAGTTTTACGGCATAGAGCTCGACATTCCTCGCTGGAAGAACATATCTGACAGCTATATCAACAAAAAGACGAAACAAAAGTAACACAGAAAAATCCCAAAATTGCGGAGAGTCATACAAAATGGTTATCCGCAATTTTTGTATTATGGCGATTGACGCTATAGTGACTTTTTTATTTGGCATATTGTCCGCTATTATTTGCCTGATATGCTACTGACAGCAGCTCGATGCATCTCGCCAACACCATGACTTTGCCTTTCTCACCCTATTTATTGATGCCGCAATGATCTAATGCCGTGTTTTATTCGTCAAAACGGAGCATTTTATATATATAATTATAAATTTTGCATTTTAATTCTTATAATTGCAAAAAATTACCACTCGTTATTATCTAACCTTTTGAATGAAGAATAGTTATGAGAGTTTTTTTATTTGCGATTTTATGGATTTGCGCTATTTGCGCTACAGCGCAAGAGTTCAAAGATGCTGTAATTTATGAAGCTGCCGGCGATATAAAATCAATCAAACTTAAAACCAAAGACATTTTTGGTTCGTCAAGCAGTTTTTATAACGACGGCTCTACAAAAGCATTCGCATTTGAGCATGACGATTTGGGCTATCCGACTTATTGTGAAGTTAAAATATCGGGAAAGCGTCAGTTTGAAATACGGGCAAATTATGATGACTCTCATAATCTGATCGAAATACTTTATGCCAATGTTTATTGCCGTCAAGGCATTATGCAGAAAACTTTCACCTATGACACAGGTGGCTGTGTCTCACAAAGCAACGTGATAGTCGCCAAAGTACCGGATAAAATGAAGGTAGACAAAGATACGTTTGATGCCTGCAACTTAACCGCAAATGCAGTCGACACGATGATAGTAGCATCAGCAAAGTATGAAAACTACGTTTTTGACGATAAAGGGAATTGGATTTCAAGAGATGTTCACCAAACAATAGATTATACCAACCCTAAAAATAAAGACAAGGACATTATCTTCACCGAAAAACGCAAAATCAAATATCACACAGAATAGAAACTGCTAAAACTATCTTTTTCCTTAAACGAGACTGCGCCGAATCTGAGTAGACCGGCGCAGTTATTATTTGTAGGCGTAAAAGGGGCTATTTGTCCAAATCACGAAGCAACGTCTCAACTGCTACGCGCAACTGAGTGTCTTCTCCGGCAACAGCTGTTTCAGGAGCATTCAATACATACACGTCAGGTTCAAGCTGCGTGTTTTCAAGATAGCTGCCGTCGGCAAGTTCATAGCCCACTACCGGAATGCCAAACACCAACGACGGGTCTTGCAGCGTCACCCAATTTACACTGGTCATCGTACCCGGCACCGGTGCCCCTACCAATTT
Source organism: uncultured Muribaculaceae bacterium (assembly GCA_964495165.1). Classification (GTDB taxonomy): domain Bacteria; phylum Bacteroidota; class Bacteroidia; order Bacteroidales; family Muribaculaceae; genus RGIG4079. The sequence goes on from CAZBUT010000061.1 coordinate 4,498, forward strand.
GCCAAGCCCACGATGCTTATACACCCAGGGAGTGCCATGAGCATTGCTGTAATTTGCCTCACATTGAACCATGATGCTCGGTTTGTTCCACCGGCGGCTCGGCATGTCACACGCTTCAACGCCACGCACTACCTGTGTAAAATATTTCTGTCCGCTAAACAAAATCTCGACATCTTCATGCAAGCGACCACCGCCGTTCCACCTGGTATCGATTACAATTCCTTCACAATGGTTATACTTGCCAAGGACATCGGAATATACTTTGCGGAAACTATCATCGCCCATCGACTTGATGTGTACATATCCGAGACGACCGCCCGACCAGCGTTCAACATCGGCAGCACGCTGTTTCACCCAACGATCATATAACAACTGACTGTTTGCACTTGCCGATATAGGCAATACCACTTCATCAAAACGCTCTCCGGTAGCCGGATTATATATAGAAATCAACGTTTTCTTCTTTACCAATCCGTTTAACATTGCCCAATAATCGGCATCGTCGGAAATCTCTTCGCCGTTTATTTTCTCGACTACACAACCCGGTTTTACTTGAGACGAAGCCCGATCAAACGGTCCGCCTTCTATAACCTCAACAACTTTCAGACCTTTGTCGGCATACGTCATGTCATACAACAACCCGAGACTTGCCGTTGCCTCTATTGCACCAGCCTGATAATAACGACCTCCGGTGTGCGACACATTCAGTTCGCCAAGCCACTCGCTAAGCAGTTCGGCAAAGTCATAGTTATTGCTTATATGTGGCAAGAACTTTCGGTAGGCGGCTGTCATACGCTCCCAATCGACTCCGTGCATCGATTTGTTGTAAAACATCTCACGCTCCTGGCGATAGACATAATCAAACATATATGCTCGCTCAGCGGCAAGGTCGAGTTTCATTTTTGCCGAGTAAGAGATATTTGACATCTTGTCGGTCTTAACATCTACTTTCTTCATAGCTTTGTTTCCAAGCAAGAATATATTTTTCCCGTCAGCGTCCAACGTCATGCTCATCACACCTGCATCAAGTTTGCCTGCAAGTTTTGCCTCGGGCTTACGCAGGCTTATTTTCCAAAGATCATACCCCTTGCCGGCCGACGACATATAGTAAAGAGTCTCACCGTCCTTGGTAACGATAGCATCGCAAATATCAGAAGAATAAGGAGTAAGGCGCACTCCTCTGTCGCGTATTCCGTCAAGCTCGACATTTATTTTCTTGGTATCTTCTACTTTGCTCTTGTCATCAGCGCCTTTTTTATCAGCTGTCTTATCTTCTTTTTTCTTCTGCTCTTTTTCCACCTCTTTATAAAGAGCATAGTCCTCTTCACTCAAGCGATACTTATCGTATGCGTCTTGATTCAGGAAAATCATCATCACGTCAGCTTCAGAACCCCATGAAGCATGGTTGCGCATACCATATCGTTCCGACAAAAACAAAATTGCGTTTCCGTCCATAACCCAGCGAGGCGACTCGTCAAAATATCCGCTTTGAGTGAGATTGACTATTTTGCCCTCACCATCGGCGCTCACGATTGCCACATCGCTGTATGGGTCATGTTTGTTATCGACAACCGACAGCACAAACCATTTTCCATCGGGCGACCATGAATAGTCAAATCCTCCATTGCGACGCGCATAGGTCGAGCCGTCGGTAATTTGTCTCACCTTTTTGCTTTTAATATTCATCACCATCAACTTGTTGCGGTCTTGAATAAATGCAAGTTCGTTTCCGTCGGGCGAAAATGCTGGATATGTGCGTTCAACACCATCTTTAGCATTAAACAGCGCCTCCTCTTTAATCAATGTTGCGTTAGGGAAATTGAGGTCTTCCTCCCTCGCTATCTCAGCCTTATATATATTCCAATGTCCGTCGCGTTCACTGGTGTAAGCTATCGCGCGGTTGTCAGGAGTCCAAGTAATTTGACGTTCGGCCGCTGCAGTTTCCGTGATTTGCTTCGTGGTAGTATATTCAACCGAAGTAACAAACACCTCTCCCCGTTTTGTAAATGCCACCTGCTTGCCGTCGGGCGACACAACCGCCCCCGATGCTCCGTTGTTTACCGATATTACAGCAGGCAAATTTTCTTCATCGATAGTCACATCGATCACAACTTTCTTGGGCGCGGCATTTCCGCTCTTTGTGTAAATTTCGCCGTCATAGGTAAATGCAAGACGACCATCGTTGCTCTGCGACAGGAATCTCACAGGGTGAGTTTTGAAATTAGTGACTGCCCTCACTTCTGAAGGATTGTTTAAGTCAAACGTATAGACATTAAACGTCTTTCCATTGCGTTCACTTAAAAAATATACCGATTTTCCGTCAGCCGACAATACCGGATTACGGTCTTCTCCGGCACGGTTGGTGAGATTCACATGCTTGCCGGTAGATAGATCGCAACTCCATATATCACGCGTGATCGATGAAGTGTGATGCTTGCGCCACTCATCTTCCATACCTTTTTGATCTTGATACAAAAACATTGTACCTGCGGCATTAAAACTTATCATTTGTGCCGGTGATGCAATCACCTGGCTCACTTGCCCGCCGCCAACCGGCACCTTATACAGCTCCGTGAGCCTGCCCGAGGGAAACATTACACTCGATGCCGGATCTTGAATGCTCGCCGAAAAGTAAACATACTTCCCGTCAGGAGAAAAAGCCTCGGGAGTTTCTGTCGCCGAATTATAAGTCAAACGTGTGGCTTTCCCGCCATTGGCATTCATCACATAAATATCGCTTCCACCATTGCGGTCGGTTAAGAATGCTATCTTGCTCCCATCGGGCGACCACACAGGCACAGCCTCGTATGAAGGTTGCGATGTCAACCTCACCGCAGTTCCCCCCTCAGTTGCCACCTTATAAATATCACCCTTGTAGGTAAACGCAATTTGAGTTCCATCGGGCGAAATCTTCACATCTCGCAACCAAAGCGGAGTGATCGCAGAAGCCGTCATCGCTGTTGCCGCAATCGTCATTAAACCTTAATTCCGCAATCAAAAAAAATAGATAAATTCCAAACCGTTGATAC
>CAZBUT010000062.1:0-7480 GCA_964495165.1 uncultured Muribaculaceae bacterium
GTGTATTATGCGCAATATTTCCCATTAACGCAACTGAAGCGACCGGCATCAAACGTGTCGTGCCCTCATCGGTAGGTATCAGCCCAGAACAACTTACATTGTTATATGACTCTTTACTTACAAGCGACCAGACTGAGTTGCACCACCTCATTGTCATGGTTGACGGGAAAATTGCCGGAGAAATTCACCCTGCTCCATTCAAAGCCGAAGATAGGCACACACTCTATTCTGTGTCCAAGACATTTGTAGCTGTCGCTGTAGGCTTGGCAATTGACGACGGTTTGCTTACTATTGATGATAAATTATCAGATTTCTTTCCGGAATATACCTCAACAATTAACGGCGTTCGCATAAAGGATATGCTCACCATGCGTTCTGGGTTTAAGACTGAAGGAGCGATGCGCAACACTAAACAAGACTGGATAAATTATTACTTGTCACGTCCTCTTGTTGCAGAACCCGGGAGCCGTTACTCCTACGACTCGATAGAAACCTATCTTTTATCGGCTATCGTACAAAAAGTCACAGGAAAAAATGTATTGCAATTATTGAATGAGCGCATATTTTCCCACATGGGCATCACCGATGTCGAATGGGAGCTATGCCCTAAAGGCATTATAACCGGAGGTTGGGGCATATATATGTCGGCATATTCACAAGCTCTTTTCGGTCAATTGTTGCTAAAAAAAGGAAATTGGATTGGAGTTCAACTCATTTATAAAAACTGGATAGAAGAAATGATGACTGTACACGTTGTGAGAGATGCAAACGACTATGGATACCAAATATGGCTTTGTGAATATCCCGGAGCATGGCGCGCCGATGGCGCATTCGGACAATACATAATTATTGTTCCCTCCAAAAATATGGTTGTTGTGCTTAATCAATGCTCTCGTAGTAAAGGTTGGCCCGAACGCGGATATATATGGAATACAGTGGTAAACAATTGTTTAAACTGCCCGATTGAAACAACCCCTGCTCAATTAGACAAGTTATGCTCCTATGAAAAAGATGCGACATTGCCATTTCTTGAAGGTGAAAAATATAATTCCTTAGGAGAAAAGTACAATGGCAAGCAACTGCGTTTGGCCAACAATAAATTAGGCTGGAAATCAATGAAATTAATATTCCAAGATGACATATTTGCCATTGAAATTGTAGATGCACAAGATAAGAAATCAACAATTGAAATGGGATATCGACATTGGATAATGTCACAACTTGCCGGATGGCCTCATTACTCAATTGGCGCACAAAATCGTTTTAGCGGAATTTCCGATCCATTTTATACCGGATCTTGCTATGCATGGCAAAAAAACAACACACTGCAAGCTAAAATACATTATACCAATTGGGTAACGTCATTATTACTCACATTTGATTTCACTCAGGGCAATCCAACCATCACAGTAAGTGAGAACTTTCCGTCAAAGTCATTTACCATTTCTGCTAAATAGCACATACGTTACTTAGACACAACAACGGCGAGACGCCATATTAGGGTCTCGCTGTTATTATTATTTGATAAAATCATTTTATAACCAATTTTTGGGTATATGTCATTCCGCTGTGCTCTGTTATTGATACAATGTACAGACCGCGAAGACCGGCTATCTGAAGTTCATTAGAATTCAATGCCTTGCAAACAGCTGCGCCATTAACTGAATATAAAACTATCGATTTAGCTTCTATGCCTGAAATTTTAATGTTATCACCAATTTGACATATAGAAATTGTATCATTGACGGCAATATTTTCGATGCCGGTGCCGTCGTCAACGCGGAATGTGTACATCGTAGCCAATTGTCCGGGCACATACTGATACAGATTTGCTGTATAGTCGCCTGTCACTTCAGCGATAATGCAGTTGGCATTGGGTGTGCAAGCTGATGTTGTGAATTGTGCTGCATGGCTTGCAACTACTTTGTTATTGGTATAATCCACTACTTGGAAGCCGTCGCAATATGATGTACCTGTCGGTTCAACGCCATAAAGTATTCCGTCAAGGGTGAATACCGTGCCACCCATTGTAGTCGATATGCCATTGGATGGATATGACGTAAACTCAGAGCCATCGTAATAATAGAAGCCGGGATTGTTACGGCGACGCACTACAATATCGTTGCTTTCAACATCAGTTGTCAAAGGCATTGCTGCCGATTGCATGTCGGCAGTTACTGTTCCTACTGAAATAGCTGTTGATGATGCCTGAACACCGTTTTTGATAATTATTTTTGCTACTGATGTAGCGTTTTGCGGGAACAGATAAATCGCGCCTCCATTATCACTCATAATATCTCCAACAGCCCGGCCTATATATTGCATTCCTGCCGCTTCGACTCCTGCGGGTAATATCACTGACAAGTCTTGGAAAGAAGTTCCATTAGCAGGCAGTACTTTAAACGATGTTACGTCGGTTGACTTCGCAAACGTTGCCGATATAACTATATTGTGCGCATCATCGCTTGTGATTGCAGTACCCGCGGCAGATGTGATTCCCGTATCGGCAAGCCCGTCTTTCGACCAATAATACAGTTTTGAGTTGGCGTGGTCGTTGATGTATATCTTTCCGTCAAACGCCGTTGCCCAGCGCGTGTTGCTGTTTGCTGTCAAATGCCCTTCTGTCTGCTGCCACTCCTGACGCAATGTGTAGCCGCTTTCGGCGGTCTCTCCGTCGCTTAAATCCGGCGTGGGTTCAGGCTCTACTGTCGTCCCTTCGGTTATAACTCCGGTGCAATTTATCTCTACACGGCTTGTGCCGCTCTGCACGGCCACATAGCCCGAGTAGGAGCCGGCAGCCTTGCTTGTATCAAGAGACATGGTCAATGTGCCGCCTGTCAAATAGTTCCAATCCACTCCTTTTGTCACGACAAACACAGATGAACTTGAATTCACATTTATCTCAGATGTCAAACCTGTTGCGGCAATATTGACTTGTACCGACTCGCTTTCTCCGCCTTTTACAGCATTTAACGACACGGTTGCAGGAGTAGCCACTATGCCGCTCGAAGGTGTTTGAGTTGACGAATCTTCGGCATAAATCACTATACCCGATGCCACAGCACGTTCACCGGCCGAATCAGACGGTTTTGTTGCCAACGACCCGTTTATAACCATTTCGGCCGATCCTCCGCCGTCACATGACAACACTGTTTTTGCGCCAAAATGATTCATTATATAGCTTATGCGCGTACAGGTCGCACCATATGATATACCTTCAGCCGAATTTGAGCCTTTATCAACAACGCACATATAAAGTTTTGTCCCGTCGGAATTTACGCCATAGAGCGAACGAGCATAAGAGGTTGTATTATAACTTTCGTCAGTAGCGCGAGTGGTCACAACACCGTCTTTCATCACTATAGCATTGCCGGCAATCAAATTTTCAAAATCGGGTATGGTTCCTGTATCGCCCACCGGGTGTCAATAGTATTTAAACTTCATTTGATCGCCAACTGCAACTGAGGCAAGTACATTCTGACTCACTCCCGGTGAAGCCACAAGCACAAGGTCATAGTTACCGCGCGTCCCTCCTGAGGTATTGGTTGCTATCTTCCCTACAGTAGCCGTAATCCAACCGTTATACTTCATCGTCTGCCCGGCATCTAATGTAAAGTACCCCATTTTGCCGGGCACATAGCCTTTATCATCGTTTGATAATTGCCTATGTGAGCCTTACCGTCAGACGTGAAACCGAGCACACCATGTCGCGACGGGCCGCCATTCCATTGATCAAGCCCCCAATTTGTCTCGGTTATAATCTCACCGTTAACCATGCAACCGCCAAGGCAGGTAGTTGTTGCATGTACTCCGGCAGAAGTTCCAGTTTGGCTCGACATCGACCAGAAATGACCGTTTTGCACCACAATAGGATTTCTTCCTTCTGCAGTTTTACGCGCACTGAAAACGGTGGGCTTCTCGGTTTTCATAATCTTATCCTGTCCTATAAATGCCTCTGCCCTGACAGCTGAATTGGTCAAGTCAACCTCAACAATACTCACATTACATGTGCTTGGAGCAGAGAAACGCATTCGAGTATGTTTGACTCCTTCATTGGGAGTAGAAGTTGCGGTTACCGTATAATTGTAGGTTTCACCTCCTGCAGTAAAACTCTCTGCGTTTATCGACATCACCGATGCCAATAAGGCCAAAAATGAGAAAGTACTTCTTTTCATGATAATTGTATTTTGAGTTAGGGGGGGGGTAATTCGCTCAATATTATTCAATAAACGAGTCTTTAAAGCCAAGGAAATACAGAATACCGTCAAGTCCGATTGTCGACAGGCTCTGCTCGGCTGTTGCTTTGACTTTTGGCTTTGCATGAAACGCTATTCCCAGCCCGGCAGTGGCTATCATCGGCAAATCATTTGCCCCGTCACCCACGGCTATTGTCTGTGCTATATTCACATTCTCGACTTGCGCTATAAGCCGCAACAGCTCAGCCTTGCGTTTGCCGTCGACTATATCGCCAACGAAATTTCCGGTCAATTTGCCGTCAGAGCCGATTTCAAGCTCGTTGGCATAAACATAATCAAATCCGAAACGCTGTTTCAGATAATTGCCGAAATAGGTAAATCCACCTGACAGAATGGCGGTCTTGTAACCTGCACGCTTAAGCACCGACATCAATCGATCCAACCCCTCGGTTATAGGCAGATTCTCGGCAATATCTTTCATTACGCCCACATCAAGCCCCTTGAGCATAGCCACTCGACGGCGGAAACTCTCGCAGAAGTCAATCTCTCCTCGCATAGCACTCTCGGTAATAGCTTTAACCTCGTCACCCACACCGGCGCGCATAGCAAGTTCATCTATAACCTCGGTCTCAATGAGAGTCGAGTCCATATCAAAACATATCAATCGGCGGCAACGGCGATACATTGTGTCCTCCTGCAAAGAGACATCAAATTCCTCATCGGCGGCAATTTTCATGAATCGTGATTGCATTTCGGCTCTGTCACGCGGAGTGCCGCGCACCGACAGTTCCACACACGACTTCGACAGCGGGTCTTCGGTCTCGGCAAGCGGCATACGTCCGGTCAAGCGGCGGATACTGTCTATATTTAAATTCTGATCGGTAACTACATCTGTAACCAATGCTATGTGCCGAGCCGTGAGACGGCGGCCGAGGATTGTGATTATCCAGCGGCTTTTGCCTTGACGCCCTACCCAATCGTTATACCGGTCTACTGATACCGGAGTAAAACGTATTTGCACATCAAGTTCCGAAGCCTTAAACAACAATTCTTTCATTATCTCGCCTGAAACGCTGCTATCGGTCTTAAACAAAATGCCAAGCGACAAAGTGTGATGAATATTTGATTGACCAATGTCTAAAACACCGGCATCATATCGTGCCAGAATACCGGTTAAAGCCGAGGTCACTCCTGGGTGGTCATTCCCCGAAATACTTATCAATATCAGTTCCAATTCTTTTTCTGCAACCATTGGTTATAATTTTAGAGATTAGTTTTCAAATATACAAATAATTTATCGAGAGACAACCTGAGTTTATGACATTTTTTTGATTAGCCAATTTTTTCAGGGAACTTCTATAAATTGCTTTGCGAAGATTTATGATTTTTATTTGAGTAGATTTTTATTTATCATACGGCTTTACGCCCCTTAAAAACAAAGCTAAAGACAGCCACATTGACTGCCTTTAGCTTTAAACAACTGATTTCCAATCGGTCGCCCGATTACTTTATCATCTTTTTATTTCCGACGATATATATGCCCCTCGGCAAATAGTCTAACGCTTCTTCGCGTCTCACCGATTTCTTCACAAGCGCGCCATAGATAGTGTAAACATCAACAACAGCATCGTCGTCATAATCGACTGACACCGATTCAACACCGGTTGGCTCATCAACCACCGAGAACACCGGTTGCACTGTTGTTGCGCCATTCACAACCAACGTTATACTGCTTGACTTATCATCTTGCAACACATCATTCACCAACCAGCCGTCAAACTGATAGTTATTATATGCCACAGCATTCAGGCTTAGCGATGTGCCGTATTCATACGCACCGCTATAGGCTCCTGTAATGATTCCGCCGTCGGCGGTTAATAATGCCACATCATATACATTGGGAGCAAATTGCGCGGTAATCACCGACGGTTTATACAGATTATAGTTCAGATTTTGTGCCGACGACAACTTCTCGCCGTCTTCACTCCACCCCACAAAACTGTACCCTTCCGATGGAACTGCTTTAAGCGTTACCATGCCATAATCCATTTCACCCGATGCCGGAGACACCGTACCTGCCCCGGCGGGAGTCACGTTTATCGTCAACATCGCTTTACCCGATATGAGTTGCGACCACTCGGCGGTAAATGATGTTTCCCCGTTTGCTCCATCTATATCGGTAATACCCGATGTAAACAAAGGGAATATATGATTGCCATACATTGGTGTCACCATACTCCAATCGACGCTGTACTGAGTATCGCTCAATTTTGTAATTGCCGCAGAGCTGAGATCGATCATTGTTGATTGGCATATCAATGTCAAGTCATCGGTAGTGAACGTTGATGCATCAATCGCTCGGTTAAATGTGACTTTAAGCCCCGTTACAGCATCGGTCGTTTCGCTTTCGGGAACACCTTCCACCGATACGACTTTCAATGCCTCTTGCGGTTTAGGAACAAAAGTCAACGTATAAGACATCGATGCATCGGGCATATAATCGGCAAAATACAATTCATTGGCATTGATAACCGAGTTATCCTCAAGCATTTTATAGCTCGACAGCCAGAAATTGTTTGTACCCATGTCAGCTCCGTCGCTTCTCACCACGCTCTCCAACTGCATTGCGCCGTTTGTGGGATCTTGTACCACGCCATAAACCCAGCCGGCTCTCGATGCCGTTACTTCAAGAGTGCTCACATATTGTGTTTCCACATCGCCGGTCGAATTTACAATCTGAGATGTCGCGCTCACGATTTCCAAATCATCGGTTCCGGTGCCGTCATTGAGCATCACATAATCGGGCAGGTTTTCAGCGTCTTCAATGTCATCGAGCAAGAATATATCGGCATACACTCTATTGCCGAGTATATCGCCGGCAGCCTTGGTCGACAAGAGCGACGCTCTTGCACTTGGAGTTAATGTCAATGCCTGCATTTCATTCACGGCAGCCACCGGTACGCTTACCTACGGAGTGGACGATAAGGGCGTTTATTTTGAGTTTGACGCGCCTAACACCGTGGACGGCGACAAAGCGTTAGAACTGGTGCGCCGCGGTGATATTTCGGGCTGTAGTTTTATGTTTACCACCCATTACTACGATAGTGCGTATGTTGCGCGCGATGTGCAGAGAGTGGACGGTAAAAAGATTATTACCTACACCGTAAATGTGATTACCGGTATTTACGATTTTACGCTGGCTGCCGACCCTGCGTACCCCGATACAAATTGCGAGTTGCGCGAGTTGGTGAACGAACTAAGAACACCTGAGCAGCCGGAACAAC
>CAZBUT010000063.1:0-7428 GCA_964495165.1 uncultured Muribaculaceae bacterium
GAATATGAGCCTTCTGGGGCATTGTAGTTGTAGGGGTCATATCCCCAATTGTATTTGTTTGAGAGTAATTGACTCTCGTCAACACTGTTGTAGTCATATGACGGAAGAATGTGAACGTGGGTGATGCCCAACTCTTTTAAGTGGTCGATACCTGTTTTGTCTCCAAGCACTGAGCGAGTGCCTTGCTCAGTAAGAGCGAGGAATTTACCCTTGTTCACAATGCCCGATGTAGGGTGAACCGAGAAGTCGCGATGGTGCATTTCATAAATGATTACATCGGCAATGCTTCCAATTTCGGGGCCTTTGTCGTTTTCCCAACCTTTTGGATTAGTCTCAGCAAAATCAATTATCGCAGCGCGACGACCATTGGTACCAACAGCCTTGGCCCACACCCCCGGAGTTTCATCAAGCCATTTACCGTTATGTTTGATTTGGAAAGTGTAAAATTTTCCATATAATTTTTCCGGTACAGATGCAATCCATGTACCTTGTTCGGCACGTCTCATCTCAAGTGTGTCTATTGCCTGAGTATTACGATCAGTGCAATATATCAACACTTGTGCAGCATCAGCTTGAGGTGACCACAGGCGAAATTGTGTTCCGAAGTTGTTTACTGTTAATTCAAGGTCTTCGCCTGCATAGGCAGGCAGTGAAGCGTGATTTGATTCCATGTCATTGGCGGCAATTGCCGGTACTCCACACAACAATGTTCCGGTAAGCAACGCTCCAGAACAGAGATTCATGAGGCTTATTTTCATTAGTTTACAATTAAATAAGTGTATATTCAGGTTATTTTACAATTACTTGCTTTGTCCATTTTTCACATTTCACGATATAATAACCTTTTGGCAGTTCCACTGTTGCCGTTGAGTTTCCGGCTGTGTCAGTCACCGATTTTATCAGTTGACCGATTATGGAATAAATATGGAATGTTACAGGTGAATCATCGTGAGACGATAATACGACATGTCCGTTCATTAATTTTACAGACGGAGTTGTAGATATTATTGAAGCATTTATTTCGTTCTCAATCTTAGACACAACATCATCGGCAAAGCCCGAAAAACAGACTCCGAACGATACTGCTATACATAAGATAAATCTCTTCATGATATTCTCTACAATTAATGCTTTATGCAAAGTTATTCAATCACAATCGAATATGCAATATTTTTTGCAATAATTCACTAATCAGCTGTTTTTTCAATTTCATCTGAGTGTACAAATTTTTATACCCACACATTCTTGTGAAAATTCAACAACGGCATTGAATATATCTCGCGAATTTTCGTAACTTTGCATTTGTAGATAATATTTACTTCAAAATGCTAAATTTACGGCAAGAAAATGCATCAAGTAATGAAAAGATTATTGCCTCATATATCAATTTTTGTTTTGATGATATTTACCATAACCTCGGTTATGCAATATCATCACCACGATTGTGACGGCAATATATACATACATCTCACTACTTTTGACGATCTTGTCATAGGTGCATCGGAACATGCAATAGAGCATTGCAAACACGACCACCCATGTAATAATCATCACCGACACGGGCAACACCATGAGTCATGCTCTATGCATTTGGGCGACTATAAAGCCAGCGAGACTGCTACAATCGCTACCGAATGGTCAACAATGGAAACGCCTATGTTCTTATGTGACAATGCGGTAGTATTACCCGATGATGTACCTGTAGCCATAATGGTAATTGATGCAGAGTATTATGACTGTCGTATAAGTGAATGCATTAGCTCGGCCTCGGCTTTGCGTGCTCCTCCTGTGAGTTGAATTTCCCAAAGAGATCTAAACTCATTTATCAACCATTCAATTCACAGATTTTTCATGAAAACAAAACATATACTCCTTGCTTTATGGAGTTTAATTATGTGTGCCTGCGCTCCGTCGGCACAAGATGACGGCTTGGGTCATCATCACCACGACCACGGCTCTCATGCCGGACAATCCGACGAGATTGTACTGAAACCAAGCGATGCCAAACGATTTGGCGTATACAGCAAAATGGTTAAACCGCAACAGTTTAATGAAATATTGAAGGTTTCAGGGCAAATTGTTTCGGCGCCAAATGATCAATCGGTTGTATCGGCATCTTCTTCCGGAATCGTGTCATACACCTCCGGAATTGTCGAAGGTAAAAAAGTCTCAATAGGAACAGCTGTTGCTTCAATATCGGCCAAGGGAATGGTCGGTGGCGATGCCAATGAGGCTGCGCTCATCGCCTATGAAGCAGCCAAACGTGAACTTGACCGCATAACTCCATTGCACGAAGAGGGCATTGTCTCAACCAAAGACTATAATGCAGCAAAACAAACTTACGAACAAGCAAAAGCCGCATACTCGGGAAACTCAACGGGCAGCACAGCTACTGCATCTACGACAGGTGTTGTAACCCGACTTATTGTCAAACAAGGTGAATATGTAGAAGCAGGACAGCCCATTGCCGTAATCTCGGGAAATACCAGGTTGACACTTCGCGCTGACCTACCTGAACGTTATTATAACTTTCTGCCAACTATAACTACAGCCAACTTCCGTGCGTCATATTCCGATGAGATTATTTCTCTTGATGATGTAAATGGAAAATTGGTATCGTCATCGGCAGTTGCAGCTTCCGACCAACCCGGCTATATACCGGTATATTTCACTTTTGACAATAACGGAATAGCCGTTCCCGGTGCGTTTGTCGAAGTATATCTGATTGGTTCAACTCGCCAAGGTGCAATCGTGTTGCCCATCGATGCTGTTACAGAGCAACAAGGAAAACACTATGTGTATGTAAAACTCGACGATGAGTGTTATGAAAAACGTATGGTCACACTTGGACACTCCAACGGCAAAGAGGTCGAAATCCTATCGGGATTGACTCGCAAAGACGAAGTCGTATCACACGGTGCTGTCATTGTAAAACTTGCAGAGGCAAGCGGTGTTGTACCCGAAGGACACAGCCATAACCATTAATGCAGGGAGGAGTGCTTTATGCTTAACAAGATTATACACTTCTCTCTATCCAATAGAGTGATCATACTTATACTGTCGGGATTGCTGGTGTTGGCAGGCATCTTTGTGCTCACACGCACAGAGGTCGATATTTTTCCCGACTTGAACGCCCCTACTGTAGTTGTAATGACTGAAGCTCCGGGATATGCACCTGAAGAGGTAGAGCAATTGGTTACATTCCCGATTGAAACATCGGTCAACGGTGCTACCGGAGTGAGACGTGTACGCTCATCATCAGCAACCGGCTTCTCAATCGTATGGGTTGAGTTTGATTGGGGTACGGATATATACCGTGCTCGTCAAATAGTCTCCGAACGCTTGGTAAATCTTGCCGAAGCGTTCCCTCCGGGAGTCAACTCCCCTACCCTCGGTCCGCAATCATCGATACTTGGCGAAATAATGATAATCGGCCTCACCTCCGATTCCACATCGATGAGCGATCTGCGGTCTATTGCCGACCGTGTACTGCGACCACGTTTGCTCTCGATAGGCGGAGTTTCACAAGTAGCCGTCATTGGCGGTGACATAAAAGAATACCAAATACAGATCGACCCGGAACGCATGCGCCATTACAATGTAACGCTCGATGAAGTAATGGAAAGCGTGGAGCTTGTCAACAACAATGCAACCGGAGGAGTGCTATATGAATACGGCAACGAGTACATAATAAAAGGAGACATAACCACTACATCGACCGATGAAATAGGAAAATCAGTTGTCAGAAGCGATGAAAATGGTATTGTGCTTGTTGAAGACATTGCCAATGTGCAGATAGGCAACAAATTGCCTCGACTCGGAGTTGCATCAGAGAAAGCTCGACAAGCGGTATTGCTCACCGTTACAAAACAACCGGCAGTTGGTACTATAGACCTTACCGAACGTATTGAAAGTGACTTGTCGGCAATCTCAAAAAATCTGCCTGCCGACATTAACATATCGACCGACATATTCAAGCAAAGCGATTTTATCGACAATTCGATCTCCAATCTGCAACAATCATTAATCGAAGGTGCTATATTTGTGATAATTGTATTGTTTTTCTTCCTGATGAATATACGCACGACTTTGATTTCGCTCGTGGCATTGCCTATGTCTATCATCATCGCCGTGCTTGTCCTTCATTTTATGGGACTTACGATAAACACGATGAGTCTTGGCGGTATAGCCATTGCGATCGGATCACTTGTCGATGATGCAATTGTCGATGTCGAAAATGTATATAAAAGGTTAAGAGAAAACCATGCGTTGCCTCGCGAACTGCGCAAACCAACAATTGACATTGTTTTCAACGCGTCAAAGGAAGTGCGTATGCCGATTCTCAACTCAACCCTTATCATTGTTGCAAGTTTCTTGCCTCTGTTCTTCTTGAGTGGCATTGAAGGTCGTATGCTCATTCCGTTGGGTATATCATTTATCGTTGCGTTGGTTGCATCTACAATTGTCGCTCTAACATTAACTCCGGTTATGTGCAGCTACATGTTAGGTACAAAAAAGGCGACCTCACACATCGACAAAGAGGCTTGGGCGGCACGAAAAATGCGTGAGATTTACACCAAATGGCTGGATTGGAGTTTTCGCAACAAAAAAATTGTGCTTGGAACGGTAGTGGCTTTATTTGTCGCAAGTATTGCTTTGTTTTTCACATTGGGGCGCAGTTTCTTGCCGGCATTTAATGAAGGCTCTTTCACGGTCAATGTCAGCACGTTGCCGGGAATATCTCTTGATGAAAGCGATAAAATCGGACGGGAAGCCGAACGCATCTTGTTGTCTATACCTGAGGTTAAAACCGTTGCCCGCAAAACCGGTCGTGCTGAGCTCGACGAACATTCATTTGGCGTTAATGTCTCAGAAATTGAAGCTCCCTATCAACTCACCGACCGCACTCGTGGAGAGGTCGTTAAAGACGTAAGAGCCAAATTGGCATCGATACCCGGGGCAAACATCGAGATCGGTCAACCTATCTCCCACCGCATCGATGCTATGCTTTCGGGAACGGAATCACAAATAGCAATAAAACTATTTGGCGATGACCTGAACCGTCTGTATCAGCTCGGCAATAAAATAAAATCATCAATCTCAGGCATTGAAGGTGTTGTAGATATAAACATCGAGCAACAGGTCGAACGTCCGCAACTTGAAATACGCCCGCGACGCGAACTATTGGCAAAATACGGAATACCTATCAACGAATTTGCCCATTTCATCAATGTCACTCTCGCCGGTGAAGTGGTATCACAAGTATATGAACAAGGTCTGCCCTATGACGTAACCGTCAGGCTCGATGATGAACACCGCAACTCAATGGAAAAGATTTCCAATCTGATGATCGACAGCAACGCAGGTAAAATTCCGTTGAGCTACGTTGCCGACATCGTTTCTGCGACAGGGCCCAACACTATCAACCGCGAGAATGTAAGTCGCCGCATAATCATCTCGGCAAACGTGCAAGATCGCGATTTGCGTGGAGCCGTCAACGATATACAAGATAAAATCGAGAGCGAGATCTCTCTACCCGAAAACTATTATGTGACCTACGGCGGACAATTTGAAAGTGAGGCAGAAGCGTCTCGCACACTTGCTTGGACCTCGATAGGCGCATTGATTATCATATTCATGCTGTTGTATCAAGAGTTCCGCAACATGAACCAATCACTCATAATTTTATTGAATATGCCATTGGCTATGATCGGCGGAGTATTGATACTTAGATTTACATCAGGCGAATTGAATATCCCGGCGATTATCGGTTTCATCTCACTACTCGGTATAACGACCCGCAATGGCATGTTGCTTATGACCCGATACAACAACCTCAAAGAAGAGGGAGTTGCACTCTGGGAGCGCGTTCATCGTGGTTCTGCCGACCGTCTGAACCCGATAATAATGACAGCATTGACATCGGCGTTGGCGTTGATACCTATAGCTGTGAGCGGCAACGAACCGGGCAACGAGATACAATCGCCATTGGCAATCGTAATTCTCGGCGGATTGCTTACATCTACCATACTCAACATATTTGTTGTCCCTATCGTGTATTACCTTATTTACAAAAAAGAGAAATGAAGAAAACCATATATTCGATAATATGTTTTTTTACGGCATTGGCATTATCGGCTCAAAATTATAACGAGTTGATAACTTCAGTCGTTGCCAACAATCCCGAGATCGCAGCATTGGAAGCCGCCATCGAGAGTGACTTGCTATCGCTCAAGAGTGAAAACAATCTGCCCGAAACCGATGTCGAGTTTGAACATCAATGGGGACAGAAAGATGTAGGGAACAAATGGAGCATCGGCATATCACAAGGCTTTGAATGGCCGGGAGTCTATGGAGCACGTCGACAAGCCGCAAAATCGGCATCTGAAGCTAAGCAATATCTCAACCGTAGCAATTATCTTGACAAGTTGCTCGAAGTGAAACTATTGTTTATTGACATAGTAAATACACGCCAAAACATTAAAGTCATGACAGAAGTATGTGACCACATGGCGCTATTGAAAAGCAAATACCACGACGGTTATCGGCAAGGCGAAGTAAGCATTCTCGATGTAAACAAAATCGACATCGAACATATTGCCGTATCACATCGATGCAACGAACTTGCCAATCAAATGACGGTCTTAGAGAACTCGCTTCTGGCTATGAATGGTGGCAAAGACTGCTCAGAAATATTAGCCACGCTCAATGAATATCCCCAAGATATGATACTTTCAGAAGATGAATATACCCGTTTGATCAAGCAATATGACCCGCAGGTCAATTATAACTTGCTCATGACACGCTCTCAAACATCTGTGGCAAAAGCCGCCCGTCTTAAAAATTTGCCGGGATTTTCATTGGGATATATGCATGTCAATGAACTTGGAGAGCATTTCAACGGGCTAAAAATAGGCATCTCATTACCGCTATTTTCCAACCGCAACAAAACCAAAGCCGCTAAAGCAATGTTGCAATCAATGGAGTATGACCAGGCTAATATCGAGGTCTCTCGCCTATCGACAATGTATAGCGATCGCGCAAAAGCCCTGACTTTGTTGCGCGAAGTAAACGACTATAAACCTGTATTTGAACAAAGCAACAATATTGCATTACTCAAAAAAGCGCTTGATGGCGGGGAAATATCATTGTTGACCTATCTTCAAGAAGTAAATTACTTCCTGCAAGCTCAACAAGAATACATGGACATTGTGTATCAATATCACTACACCCTTGCCCGTCTGAACAAATATTCGCTATTTGAGAACTGATATAACATTTATAAGACCACACCTACCCTACTTGTGCCGTTGATGCATCCAGTCATCGGCACATATGTTTTATAATCGAGTCATTACCGATGTTTGAACTGAATGTGTCATATTATTTTATATTACTGTCCGCTAAAACTTGAATGCGACAAAATAG
>CAZBUT010000064.1:0-7395 GCA_964495165.1 uncultured Muribaculaceae bacterium
TCGTGAGGATAAAATGGGATATGATTATGACCTTGTCAGTAAACTTGCTATTGATAAAGGCTCCGTTTTGGAATTGACGGTAGCAACAAGTCTAAAATCATTGGTTAATCAACTTGATAGCGGGTATATTGATTTGATAGCCTATGAAGTACCTATCACTGCAGAATATCGCAATGATGTTTTGCCTTGTGGAATAGAGAATATCACTCATCAGGTGTTAGTCCAACCCAAAAGCGAGGATGGAAGCCGTATCGGTGATGTTACCCAACTTGTCGGTAAAGATATATATGTAGAGAGTGACTCGAAATATCAACATCGCTTACAGAATCTAAATGAGGAACTTGGAGGAGGTATACATATTCATTCTATAAATAGAGATACACTCATAACGGAAGATCTGATTGCAATGGTCTCAGACGGCACCATACCGTTGACGATTGTTGATAGTGACATTGCAAGGTTAAATAAAACCTATTACAAAGACTTGGATATTACAATGGAAATTTCTTTTCCTCAACGAGCTTCATGGGGTGTGTCACCGACAAAGCAATGGCTTGCCGATTCTATAAACGAGTGGTTTACACAAGAGCAACCTAAAAAGACTCAGGCATGGCTATTGAAACGATATTTTGAACTAAGCAAAAACGAATTGTCATCATTTAATTATAAGTTTAGAGGCGGGCAAATCTCGCCTTATGACAATCTATTTAAAAAGTATGCAAAAGAAATAGATTGGGATTGGCGCTTACTTGCCGCTCAAGGATTTTCTGAAAGCCGGTTTGATACAACTGTCGTGTCTTGGGCGGGAGCAAAAGGTATCATGCAGATTATGCCATCGACAGCAAGAGCTTTTGGTTTAACGGCAGAACAAATTGCAAACCCTGAGGCAAACAGTGCAACTGCTGTTAAAATATTAAAGTCATTAAACAAATCTCTCGAAAAATATGTTCCGGATAAAGACGAACGTTTAAAATTTGTAATTGGCGCATATAACTCAGGAATAGCTCACGTCTATGATGCCATTGCCTTGGCTCGTAAATATGGCAAGAATCCGACTATATGGGACGGAAATGTTGCCGATGCACTATTGATGAAGTCTAAACCTGAATATTATAATGATCCGGTGTGTAAGTATGGATACTTCAGAGGAAGACAAACTACAACCTACGTAAATGAGGTAATGAATTTTTATAAACGTTGTACTGCCGAAATTTCTATATAAATCCTTATCTTTGGAAAGATATTTATCATAGTTATTCACTAAAATTATTTTGCATATGAAAAAAAAGTATTTAAGTGTTGCTCTTGTTATTGCACTTGCCGGCTCAATGATGATGTCGTCATGTATTGGTAGTTTTTCGTTGACAAATAAATTGTTGGATTGGAATCACCAAATCGGCAGTAAATTTGTGAACGAATTGGTTTTTATCGCATTCTGGATTGTTCCTGTTTATGAAGTATCGGCTTTAGCTGATGTTCTTGTCATAAACAGCATAGAATTTTGGAGTGGATCAAATCCTATTGCCAGTGGCAAAAAAGTTATTGACGGAGAAAATGGTCGTTATTTGGTAGAATGTGACGGAAAGGGTTATACTATAACAAGTGAAACAGACGGAAGCATAGTGCGTCTTGATTTTGACGATGACGATAACTCTTGGAGTGTAAATCTTAATGGTGAATCACATAAATTCATGACATTTATTGATGATACGCATGTAAAAATGATTGCTCCCGATGGAGAATATCAAGTAGTTGAATTGTCTCAGGCTGGTGTGTTTGCATATCAGCAAACTG
This sequence comes from uncultured Muribaculaceae bacterium, assembly GCA_964495165.1. Taxonomy (GTDB): domain Bacteria; phylum Bacteroidota; class Bacteroidia; order Bacteroidales; family Muribaculaceae; genus RGIG4079. The sequence continues at coordinate 1,795 of CAZBUT010000064.1, forward strand.
CAACATCAATCAACTTTGCATTAAAGTAAAATAGAAGATTACATATAGATTAAATGAGAGTGCTTGTCGCATGGCACTCTCATTTTTTTATTATATTTCTTTGTTGTATCTTTACAAAATATATTTCAAATTACTTTTTTATGTTTAGACGTTTGTTTTTGGCGACTGTTGGTTTGCCGTGGATTATTAGTGGCTATGCAGCACAGAATGTTATTAGAGTTAATCAGTTGGGGTATCTTGAAGATGATGTAAAAATTGCGGTTATGCTTCTACCGGATACGGTTGACGAATCAAAAATAAATGATTTGTCAAATTTTTCCATAACAAATATTGCTACTGGTGAGAAAAAGACCGTAGATGCGGTGAAAATAACTGACGCATGGGAGCCGATGGCAATGTCTTTACGTATTGATTTTTCATCGGTTACAATACCGGGAGAATATTATATTACAGCGTTAGAGACGCGTTCACCAAATATAAAAATAAGTAATGACGCATATGCCGGCGCACAGGAAATTCCGCTGTATTATATGCGTCAACAGCGTTGCGGCTACAATCCATCGCTTGGCGACTCATGCCATGTTCATGACGGACGATTGGTGTTGAGCGGCAATGATGACGGAAAATACGTTGATGTGACAGGCGGTTGGCACGACGCTTCAGATTACTTGCAATATCTGACTACATCGGCCAATGCAGTTTATCAGATGTTGTTTGCTTATAAGCAGTCGCCCGGTGTGTGGCATGATGAATATAACGCTGCCGGCGAGCCTGGTGGAAATGGAGTGCCTGACATTCTCGATGAGGCTCGTTGGGGATTGCAGTGGATGATGAAGATGAATCCTGCCGACACGTTATTTCTGAATCAGATTGCAGATGACCGAGATCATCGTTTTGCCGGCTTGCCCGCAGATGACCCGGTAGACTATGGTTGGGGAGAAGGAAAGGAACGGCCTGTGTACCCATGTTCAGGCACTCCCTATGGCTTATTGAAAAATATAAATGACAGCAAAGGTCTGGCCTCATCTGTGGGTAAGTTTTGTTCTTCGTTTGGGCTTGGGGCAGAGGTTTTTGCCAAAATTGATAAAGCATTTGCCTCAGAATTATCCCGAAGATCCTTAAATGCCTATAACGTAGCTAAAGCAAATCCCGGTGCATGTCAAACGGCTCCTTGCATATCACCCTATTATTATGAAGAAGATAACTGGGCTGATGATATGGAGTTGGCTGCTGTGGAAATGTTTCAAGCGACAGGCGAGATAAAATATTTGCGCGATGCGGTAGATTATGGGCGGCAAGAGCCGGTTACTCCATGGTTAGGAGCTGATTCGGCTCATCATTATCAGTGGTATCCGTTTGTGAATCTTGGACATGCCTATCTGTCGAGAATTTCTGATACAAAAATTAAAAACGAGTTTGCGCGTAACATGCGTTCAGGTTTGCAACGTGTGGCGGAACGGGCTGGAAATAATGCATTCTGTCATGGCATTCCGTTTATTTGGTGTTCAAATAATTTGACTGTAGCTTTTGTTACCCAAGCCATGTTATATCGAGAAATAACCGGAGACAATCAGTTTCAAGAGATAGAGACAGCGATGAGAGATTGGCTTTTTGGGGTTAATCCATGGGGAAAATGTATGATTGTTGGTTTGCCTGAAAATGGCGATTATCCACGTGATCCTCATTCGGCTTTAACCAACCTGCAGCAGATACAGGTCACCGGCGGTTTGGTTGACGGACCTGTGTATAATAACATATTTAAATCGCTTCAAGGTGTGCATTTGCGTAATGAGGATAAATATGCTCAATTCCAAAATTCAATAGTGGTCTATCATGATGATTATGCCGATTATTCAACAAATGAACCTACTATGGACGGTACGGCCTCTATGACTTTTTACTTGGGTAAATTAGCGTCAAAAAGCGACAAATATACGGAATGATTATGTTGAGGATATTTTTAACCGTTACATTGAGTGTAATTGCGGCAGTTGTCTTTGCGCAAGACCGATTGCCGGAATTACACCGTCCATTAAATATTCCGCTTGTATTGAGCGGAAATTTTGGAGAATTGCGAAGCAACCACTTTCATTCAGGTCTTGATTTTAAAACACAGGGAAAAACAGGTTTGAAAATATATTGTGCCGCAGACGGATATGTGTCACGCGTACTTGTATCACCGTGGGGATTTGGTCGTGCGGTGTATGTAACCCATCCCGAACTTGGGTTAGTGACTGTTTACGGACATTTACAGTCTTTCAGCGCAAAGATTGACAAAATCGTCAAGGCTCAACAATATAATAGAGAATCATTCAGTATTGATCTTGAATTTGCGTCGGGTGAAATCTCTGTAACAAAAGGGGAGGTGATTGCTTTGAGTGGTAATGCAGGTTCTTCGGGGGGACCTCATTTACACATGGACGTGCGCGATCTTGCGACCGGAGACGCTCTTGACCCATTGCCTTATTACAAGCATTTAATCAAAGACAATGCAAGACCCGTGTATAAAACAGTAGCCCTTTATCCTCATGGCGGAGTTGTTGAGGACACTACTATTGCAGCTTACAGAACACCTGAGACAATATCTAAACCTTTTACCGCGTGGGGGCTTGTCGCTCCGGCTATAAAAGCCAATGACATGATGCCCGGTGTCAACAATGTGTATGGGGTCAAATATCTGTCGTTGCTGGTTGACGGGAAACAGGTATATCAGAGAGTTATAAACCGATTTTCTTTTGACGTTTCGCGGGCAGTTAACACACTTGTTGAGTATGGCGATATGAAACGTGGCTGGATGATGACGACCCGAGTCCCGGAATCTCATATACTTGGTGATATGGTGAATGTTTCAACTGCGGGTGGATTGATTGATATATGCGAAGAACGGGATTATAAATGCCAATATATTTTGGCTGATGAATATGGAAATAAAAAGGTTGTGAATTTTGTCATAACAGGTCGTAAAACTCAAATCCCTGAAGAAAAACATATCGGAGTATTGTTTCATTACGACGGGAATAATTCATATAATATGAATGGATTGAAATTAAATTTTCCCATTGGCGCGTTTTATGAAGATATTTATTTTGATGTTGAGACTGCACCGCTTGACGGATATGTCTCAGATGCACACAAAATAGGTGATACAGGTATTCCGTTGCATAAAAATTTTGACATGTCGATTCAATTGATAAAAGATGATGAAATAGACAAATCAAAGTATTGTTTAGTTCGTATAAATGGCAAACGACGTAGTGCTGTATCTTCAAAATATAATAACGGAAGAATTGAGGCCAGAGTAAACCGTTTTGGCCGATATGCGGTTACAACCGATAAAACTCCTCCTAAAGTATTGGCTGTGCGTAAAACCAAGTGGGCACGAAATGGTAAGGTGTCGTTTAAAATTTCAGATAATTTGAGCGGTATAGAAAATTACCGCGGAGAGATTGACGGCAAGTGGGTAATGTTTGAATATGACGGTAAAAATGCATTGTTGTCATATAAACTTGAAGCCCGACGCATTGTAAAAGGGAAGCGTCATAAGATAAAGATGCTGGTTACTGATGCTTGTGGAAACGAAACTATAGTAAATGAGACATTCACATGGTGATAAGTTGCTGAGACATAAAGATAATTGCTTCAAAGTCTTGTTTGTTCAAAGTTTATCTGTTATCTTTGCTATAACAAAATCGAATTAAATTAATTAAATCTAAAATATTATCCCGATTATGGAAAATGAAGAATTATTGAAATCTGTAACAGAGAAAGCCAAAGTGTGGCTTGGTGTAGGTTATGACGAAGAAACCCGTGCCGAAGTGCAACGTATGCTTGATGCTGAAGATAAAACAGAACTTATAGAGTCGTTTTATAGAGAATTAGAATTTGGCACCGGCGGTCTGCGTGGCATAATGGGTGCCGGTTGCAATCGAATGAATAAATATACTGTAGCTTCTGCTACTCAAGGTCTTGCAAATTACCTTAAAGAAGCATTTGCCGACCTTGATGAGATTAAAGTAGCGGTTTGCCACGATGTACGAAACAATAGCCGTAAGTTTGCCGAAATAGTAGCAGATGTATTTTCAGCAAATGGCATTAAAGTGTATCTGTTTGACAGTTTCCGTCCAACTCCCGAGCTTTCCTTTGCAGTGCGTGAACTTGGTTGTCAAAGCGGTGTGAATATTACTGCCTCACACAATCCCAAAGAATATAATGGTTATAAAGCATATTGGGCCGACGGCGCACAGATAATTGCTCCACATGACACGAATATTATCAATCATGTAAACCAAATCAAAGGTGTTGAGAGCATCAAGATGCAAGGAGATCCTTCTAAAATAGAAATTATTGGTAAAGAAATCGATGATAAATTTCTTGCTGCAATAAAAGGTTTGTCTTTAAGCCCAGAGACCAATGCCAAACATGGAGACATGAAGATTGTATATACACCAATACATGGTACAGGTGTAAATCTTATTCCTGCATCTTTGCGCAATTTTGGATTTGCCAATATAATTAATGTTCCGGAACAAGATGTACCCTCGGGTGATTTCCCAACAGTAGAATCACCAAATCCCGAGGTGCCGTCAGCTATGGCTATGGCAATAGCTAAAGCTAAAGAAACAGGAGCAGAATTGATTTTGGCTTCTGACCCCGATGCCGACCGCATAGGCTGTGTTATTCGTGATGATAAAGGCGAATATGTATTGATTAACGGAAATCAGATAGTAATGATTCTGTTGAATTACATTATGACTCGCAGCACTGAACTTGGATTGCTCAAGGGTAATGAATATATTGTAAAAACAATAGTTACAACAGAGACCATTAAAGCTATTGCAGTTGCCAACAATATAAAAATGTATGATTGTTACACCGGTTTCAAGTGGATTGCATCAGTAATACGTAATCTTGAAGGCAAGTGCCGTTATATTGGCGGAGGAGAAGAAAGTTATGGTTTCCTTGCCGAAGATTTTGCTCGCGACAAAGATGCAGTATCGGCTGTATCGTTAATGGCTGAAGCTGCTGCATGGGCAAAAGAAAAAGGCATGAATTTTATACAGATGCTTCAAGATATATATGTGAAATATGGCTTCTCCCGCGAAGCAGGTATATCGCTTGTACGTAAGGGCAAGAGTGGCGCAGAGGAGATACAGTCCATAATGAAGCAGTTCCGGGCAAATCCGCCTAAGCAAATTGCCGGAAGCCGTGTAACCGAAGTAAAAGACTATGCAGATTTGACTATAAAGAACGGTGACGGTACTATTGTTGGCGAACTCGCTTTCCCTACAACATCAAACGTGTTGCAGTTCTTTACTGCTGATGGGACAAAAATATCAGTTCGTCCCTCAGGAACAGAACCCAAAATCAAGTTCTATGTAGAGGTTAAAGGAGAAATGAAATCGGCATCGGAATATGACTCAGCCATTGTTGCTGCTGAAGCTAAAATCCAAGCCGTGAAAGTCGATCTCGGAATTTGATGTATTTTTAATTGTAATAAGAATAGGCGATTCGATTTTTTTTCGTGATCGCCTTTTTATTTTAGGGAACTTCTATAATTTGCTTTGAGAAGATTTATGATTTTTATTTGAGTAGATTTTTGTT
>CAZBUT010000065.1:0-7393 GCA_964495165.1 uncultured Muribaculaceae bacterium
CGTTATTTATTGTTTAACTTATTCGTGGAATTTCTAGAAATTCCCTTTAGTTAAATTCCGGGAAAAATATTAACTTTGCGAGTTAGGAGCGCATCTCCGCATAAAACGGACAAATATTGAAACAGACATGACTCGCACATTATTAAAGGAGATAGAAAATGGCAGTAAAAGCGCTTTGACCAAGAAGCGTATATTATCATATTATATTCACAATGGCAATTCAACGATAACCGATTTGTCGCAGGCTCTCGACTTGAGTGTCCCCACGGTGACAAAGTTTATCGGTGAGATGTGTGAATCGGGCTATCTCTCGGAGTATGGCAAATTGGAGCGCAGTGGCGGACGCTATCCGAGTATGTATGGGTTGAATCCTGCGTCGGGCTATTTTATAGGTGTCGACATTAAGCGTCGCTCGCTTAATATCGGGTTGATAAATTTCAATGGCGAAATGGTTGAAAGCCAAATGGGGTTGCCGTATTTTTTTGATAATTCAATGTCGGGGCTTGAGAATCTGTGTGAGCAGATAAGGAATTTTATCGACGTTATTGATATAGACAAGGAGAAGTTGCTCAATATATGTGTGAATGTCTCGGGGCGAGTCAATCCCGATTTGGGTTACAGTTACAGCTGGTTTAATTTCGGCGAATCTCCGTTGGCTCAGATAATCTCCGATATGGTTGGCTATCCGGTGTGTATAGAAAATGATACGCGCGCGATGACCTACGGCGAGTTTATGAAAGGCAAGGGCAATTCATGCAAAAACGTGTTGTTTGTCAATGCCAGCTGGGGGATAGGGCTCGGCATGATAATCGACGGCAAAATATATCTTGGTAAATCGGGTTTTGCCGGAGAATTCGGACATGTGCCTACCTACGAAAACCAGGTGATATGCCATTGCGGTAAAAAAGGGTGTCTCGAAACTGAAGTGTCGGGGCAGGCGATGTACCGAAAATTGAAAGAACGGGTCGGAAATGGCGAAATGTCGGTTTTGTCTGAAGATTTGATTGCCGGTACCGAGATCTCGCTTGAAAAGATTGTGGAATCGGTCAATAACGAAGATGTGTTGTGCATCGACCTTATAGAAGAGTTGGGCGTTGAGTTAGGGAAAGCTCTTGCCGGTTTGATAAATATTTTTAATCCCGAGGCGGTTATAATCGGCGGCATGTTGTCGATGACCGGCGACTATTTCATTCAGCCCGTAAAAACTGCGATACGCAAATATTCGTTAAACTTGGTGAACCGCGACACTGTTGTGTATGCTTCTACGTTAAAGGATAAAGCGGGAATGATAGGAGCGTGCATGGTGGCGCGAAGCCGTCTGTTTGAAGATTCCTATTCTTCGTCTTTTTAGTTTGCCATCACTCGATTTGACTTGGGCTGGAATCCTGAGTCCCCTTGTAATTTATAGAAATTGCCGTAACTTTGCGGAAAAATAACGACCAATAAGATTTGATATGAAATTTGACTTGAAAAAATTTGATTTTAATTTGACTCCCGATAAACTCAAAAAAACTGTGATAATCTTGGCCGCGTCTCTTGCAGTGGCTGTAATCGTCATCATTGTGGCGATGTCGATTATGGGCAGCAAGGTGAGTGAGATTGCCGCCGAAAACGAACAATTGCAGTTGACCAACGAGCAATTGCAGCTCGCCGGCGAATATAATGCGCTCAATGATGAGTTTGTGCAGTATGAAAACCAGGCGCAACGGCTTGCCAACGATTCTATCGTTATGAAATATGCCGCCGCAAAGAGCAAAGTTGAGAAACTGTTGCAGGAGCTCAACAGCGAAAAGAAAAAGAGTGCCGCACGCATCAAGCAATTGCAATCTGAAATCGAAACACTTAAAGGCATATTGCGCCACTATGTGGCAAAAATCGACTCTTTGGGTAAGGAAAATGCAGGCTTGCGCGCCGAAAACAAGAAGATACGCGATCGCAATGCCCAATTGTCTACTCAGGTAAAGGAGGAGTCTCGCAAAAACGAAGAGTTGTCGGAACGTATGACTCTTGCCGAGAAACTCAATGTGACGGGCGTTTCTCTTACTCCGCTCAAAAAGAATGGCAAGAAAGAGACGAAAATCAAGAAAGCAAAGCAGTTGATGGTGACTTTCACCATTCCGCAAAACAATTCGACTCCGGTAGGGGAGAAGACCATATATCTGCGCATCACCTCTCCCGAGGGTAATCTGCTTGGCGATGCAGGCTCGTTTACTTTTGAGGAAGCGTCGTTGCAATGCACGGCTCGCAAGGTGATTGAATATGCCGGTGAGGAGATCTCGGGCATCAATATCTATTGGGATATTAATACGGTGTTGAATCCCGGGGAGTATCTTGTTGAACTTTTTGCCGACAACTACCGTTTGACTTCCAAAAAGTTTACTTTGAAATAACAGCCTGAAGGCATATCTTCGTTGGTGAGTATCAAGTAGGCATATTAACAACCAACAACGATGTTTGATATAGAAAGTCTCATAACAGATCTTGCGCTCATTCTCATTCTTGGCGCAATTGTCACCGTATTGTTCAAGTGGCTCAAGCAACCGGTGGTTTTGGGTTATATAGTGGCAGGTTTCTTGGCGAGTCCCCATTTTGAATATCTGCCGTCGGTCACGACCGAAGCCAATATCGAGTTTTGGGCGCAGATAGGTATTATCGTATTGCTCTTCTCGCTTGGGCTTGAGTTCAGTTTCAAGAAATTACTCAATGTGGGCGGTTCGGCTGTTGTGACGGCTCTTATCATTGTTATGGGCATGATGGCTGCCGGATTTGCAATCGGGCATCTGCTCGGCTTTTCCAATATCAACAGCCTTTTCCTTGGCGGCATGTTGTCTATGTCGTCTACTACGATTATCATCAAGGCTTATACCGACATGGGGTTGCGTCATCGCAAGTCGGCATCGTTGGTGTTTGCTGTGCTTGTCGTTGAGGATCTTTTTGCCGTGGTGATGATGGTTATATTGTCATCTATTGCCCTTAACAACAGCGTGGAAGGTGGCGAGATGCTATACAGCATAGGCAAACTCGTGTTTTTCCTCATTATATGGTTTCTTGTGGGTGTGTTTGTGCTGCCGTCGCTGTTTAATGCCACGCGCCGATTCCTCAATAGCGAGACATTGCTCATCGTGTCGATGGGGCTGTGCTTCGGTATGGCTGTGTTCTCGGTCTATTGCGGATTCTCGCTTGCCCTTGGAGCATTTGTCATCGGCTCTATTCTGGCGGGTACAAGCTATGCCGAACGCATAGAGAAGGTCGTTTGCTCGGTCAAGGATTTGTTTGGCGCGGTATTCTTTATTTCGGTCGGAATGATGGTCGACCTCTCGGTGGTTGTCGAATATGCGTCGCCAATATTGATATTGTCGGCTGTCGTAGTCGTCGGCATGATTTTTTTCGGCACATTCGGTATGCTTGTGACCGGGCAGTCGTTGAGGGTCTCAATCGAGTCGGGATTCTCGTTGACACAGATAGGGGAGTTCTCGTTTATCATTGCCACTCTCGGCATGTCGCTCGGGGTGCTTGATGCCACGATGTACCCGATAATAGTGGCGGTATCGGTGCTCACGACATTCACAACGCCCTATTTCATACGCTTTGCCAATCCGGTCAGCGATTTTGTAGAGAAACATCTGCCGCAGAGGTTGCATTTCCTCATCGAGCGGTATTCGTCTGATGCGTCAAACATGAGCGAGACGCGACAGCTGTGGGGCGCTTTGCTCAAGCGTTACCTTTGGCGTGTGTTGCTCTACTCTATAATTCTTGTTGCAATATCGTTGCTGTCGCTCAAAGTGTTTATCCCTTGGCTTGAAGAGGTGCTGCCCGAGTGGAGCCGATTGCTTGGGTGTGCAGTCACGCTGGTTGTTATGTCACCGTTCCTGCTGGCTCTTTCCTATCCGGCTTCGCGCAAGGTGGAGCGCAAACGGTTGAAAAAGGCCAACTCCCATTTCAATATACCGCTCATTGTGCTCACTCTCTTCCGTTTTATACTTGCCCTTGGGTTTATCGTGCATATACTCAGCGTGATATATTCTATGACGGTCGGATTCACTGTGGGATTCGGAGTGTTTATTCTCATTGTGTTCCTGCTCTCGAAGAACGTGAAACGGCGCATGGGAAGCATCGAGTCCAAGTTTTTGGATAATCTCAATGAGCGCGAATTGCGCCGCAACGGCAAAAACAACAGCCTTGTCAGTGATCTGCATGTTGCCTTTATGGAGGTGGGCTACGGTTGCCCGTTTGTTGGAGAGCGGTTGCGTAACTCCAACCTGCGCAAGGAATATGGTGTAAACGTCGTGAGCATTCAGCGTGGAGCGGTGACAATCACCATACCCGGAGCCGATAACCGCATATTTCCCGGCGATGTCATAGGTATTATAGGTACCGACGAGCAGATACGCCGACTGTTGCCCGTTGTCGAGGCAGGCAGTGAAGATGTTGATGCTCCGGCAGCCGACAGCCCGTTGAAACTGCTCAATGTGGAGCTGACCGAAAATTCTCCGCTCATGGGGCAGACAACAGCCTCGGTGAGTCTGCGCGACCGCTATAAAGTGCTTGTGGTTGCCATTCAGCGTGGAGATGAATACATTAAGCCTACGGGTGAAATTCCATTCTCGCCCGGCGACATCGTTTGGCTCGTCGGCGACCCCGCCACCGCCCGTCTGATATAACCATATTAACCATATTTAACAAATTGTGTCCGCTATTTTGGCGGTATATTGGGTTAAAGATTGTAACTTTGTCAAGAATTTATGACGTGGAATAAATGTGTATTGTTGTAATGTATATTCTACGCCAAAACGTGAAAAAGATGAAAATTGGTATTGCACTGATTCTGACGCTATTATCAAGCTTTGTTGTAAAAGCTCGTGTATTCGATGATGCCGATGCTGATGCGCTTAAGGCAGCGTATGAGTGGTATCCCGAATGTGTTACTTTTTTGCCGGATAATAAAATCGACTCTGTTTTGGATTATGCCGGTACAGATATAATCCCCGTAAAATTTGAGCTTTACAAGACCGAGGTGCTCTCTAATCATGAACTTGATTCATTGATAGCTTTAATTAATAAAGTTAAAGCTGATGAGCGTATTAAACTTGCATACGTGTGGGTGGGCGGAAGTGCATCGCCCGACGGTCGTTTGTCGGTCAATCTCAAGCTTGCGCAAAAACGTGGTGATGCACTGTCTCAGTATATCAAATCTCATACTACTATATCTGACTCGCAGATACGCATGGAAAATCTTGGTGAGGATTGGTATACTTTTGTTGATGCAATAGAGCTGTCTGATTCGCGCTATCGCGATGCTGTGTTGGAGGTTATTGACTCAGAACCGGATGCCGATCGTCGTGAGCTGAAACTCAAACGTTTGCTTGGCGGCGAGCCGTGGGAATGGCTCAAACAGGAGATGCTTCCGCGATTCCGTAACGCCCGCATGGTCATCGTGTGCAGCGCCGAAGATATTAAGGTCGATCCGATTGTAAAAATCGAGCCTCAACCGCGACCTGGACCGCAACCCGATACGATTCCCGATGTGGCTCCCGCTGTAGTGGTGTTGCCCGAGCAACCCAAAGACACCGTAGCCGTTGAGTCGCAACCCGAGAGAAAATGGTTTGTGGCGGCTAAGACAAATCTGCTTTGGCTTGCAGGCACAATCGCTAACCTTGGCGTTGAGGTGCAATTTGCCGACAAATGGTCGATAGATATACCTGTTTATTATTCCCCTTATGACTTGTCGTCCGACCGCATGATACGCGTCCTCGCTACTCAACCCGAGGTGCGCTATTGGACAGGCGAGCAGGCCGGCATGGGGCATTTCTTTGGCGTGCATGGTCATTTGATGGGATTTAACGTCGCTATCAACGATCACGGTCGCTATCAAGACCCCGAACACCCGTTGTGGGGGTTTGGTCTCGGGTATGGCTATGCCGTTAACTTTGGCAAAGATAAAAAATGGGGCATGGAATTCAACCTCGGACTCGGATTTGCCAACTATCGTTATAATAAATACTATAATCTGCCCAACGGCCAGAAGTGTGACGAAGGTCGTGGCTGGTACTACGGCTTGACACGTGCCGGCATCACTCTCACTTATAAATGGTGGGTGCCGCGCAAATGGAAAAAATCAGCAATAAAGGAGGTAATTGAATAATGAACCGCATATTATCTCACATATTATCAATCTTGACTGTGGTGATGCTGTCGAGCTGTCACAGCACCATTCACGAACACCCCGATGCCGGCGATGCCACGGTGACTCTCACCATGAAGGTGAAAACCGCAGGCCCCGACCTCTATACCGTCATCGAATATACCGGCAACTCGCGCGTACAATATAAGGCTCACGAATATCAACTGCCTAATTCGCGTTCCGACCTTGCAACGCAATTGAAATCTTATCTTGCCGCAAGTTCGATCGACATCACTCAGTGGGACATGCGCCTTGTATGGGAATTGTATGACGGCACACGCGACCAAATCAAGAAAGGCGAAGCCGTTTTGATGCAACGCGACACGGTTAATATCGACTACAATCAGGAAATGCCCGAACACACCATTCAGTTTATGGCGCCATCGGGACAATACACTCTGCTTGCATGGAGCGACTTTGTGCCTAAAGGCTCTCTCGACGACCATTTCTATAGCACGGCTGATATGAACGCGCTTGTGAGCGACCTTGATCGTCGCCAGGCATGTCTTGATAACGACCAGCGCGATTGTTTCTCACGCGCCTACGACTTTGAAATCAACCGTGTCGAGTATTATGGCGAGCCTCGCAACTATGAAACAACGCTTGTGCGTCCCCAAGGTCGCTATGTGATACTTGCAACCGACTATGACAAGTATCTCGACCTCTCCGATACCCCGGTGGAACAAAACAGCTCGGTGATAACCTACCCCTCGTTTATCAATGTGGGTTATTCGATTCTTGAGGAGCGTCCCAACGAGTCGGCTACCGGATTGATTTACTTCTTTGAGCCACGCATATATGAATTTGACAATCAAATCACTGTGTGTATCGGTGACGACTACTCGTTTGTGAACGGAGAAGTGTCGCACGTGCACGTTAATATCAACGTGTATCACGCTTCGGGCAACCAGCTCTCCTTTAACAAAGACATCGATATTCCGCTCTATGCCGACAAACTGACCGTTGTCATCGGTAAGTTCTTGGCAACATCGGGCGGTTCGGGCGGTATAACCATCAATGACAAATTTGAAGATGAAATCATCGTTCCCTATTCTATGGACTATGATTTCAGCAATTAACCTCACGACAATTTAGGACATCTTATTAATATTAAAAACAAAAACAAAATGAAGAAATTTTTATCATTTTTCGCAGGTGCGTTGCTCTTGACAGCATGTAGCAACGACGATTTCGCTCCTGCCGGAGTGGAAG
>CAZBUT010000066.1:0-7377 GCA_964495165.1 uncultured Muribaculaceae bacterium
ACATTGATCCTGCTGGGAAGCTTGTTCTTCCCGGATGCCGGGTAGGTCGCGGTAGCTGTGAATCCAGTTTTTATATGTATTCCATATAATTGTTTCTGACGTAGGGCGTATAATCAATTCTTCCTCAAGGCGAGCAGCAGGGTCGACAACTACACCATTTCCATTTGGATCGGTTGTAAGACGGTAGTGTGTAACAACTGCACACTCTTTTGCAAAACCTTCAACATGGTCGGCCTCACGGCTTAGGAACGATTTCGGAATCAGAAGCGGGAAATATGCATTTACGTGTCCGGTCTCCTTAAACATGCGGTCGAGTTGCTGTTGCATCTTTTCCCATATAGCATATCCATAGGGTTTGATTATCATACAACCCCTAACTGCTGACTGTTCAGCCAAGTCGGCTTTAACGACCAAATCATTATACCATTGAGAGTAGTTTTCACTACGTTTTGTCAGTTCTTTTAGTTCCTTTGCCATTTTCGGATTATATTTATGTTCTATTTATAATGCAAAATTAATGAATTATTTGCACATGGAGATAATCAATGTCGTTTTAATTCTATTCTATAATTTTGACGAAGCATAACTTCATAATAGAAATATTTATCGCAACGTTTTTGCCTTTGCACGTTCAATCATTTGTTCGTCGGGAACAAGATAAATTTCAAGCCTGCGATTGATCTGTCGGTTTGCACGGGAATTGTTCTCCAACAAAGGCTCGCTATTCCCCATGGCGTATGGGACAAGAGCCGATGTGAGATTACAATTATCTCTGAACCAATTGTAAACCGATATAACTCTGTCGTTGGTAAGATTCTCGCAATACAAGTCATTACCGGTATTATCACTATGCATTGCAAGTAAATATTTATACATGCGTGCAGTTGCCAGCAATTTGGCTATAGGTTGCAACTCCTTGCCGGCAGACTCCATTAATTCAACATCGTTCTGAGCGAACAATTCATGAGCCGGAATCACGATGATCAATACTTCTCCTTTTCTGATTGACTGCACTTTATAACCTTGCTTGATCAAGTTGTCGCCGACTTTTCGCTGATAAGCCACTATGTCGGCATGTAATTTGTTTTTCACTTGAGGTGTTGCAAGATTATCCTCAAAGTCCAATGTCATTACATCTGCCTTCTCTTGAGCGACCTTATTTTTTTGAGCCGATGCTATTGAACAAGTGCCGATGAGACACAATGCCCAAAGCAAAGCAATGATTATATGCTTTGTTTTCATAGCATACATCTATTATAGTTCGATAGATGCCTCATAATCCAACTCGGCACCGACAATTGTTTCTATATGTTCCTGTTTGATTTGCGAATACGGATCTTTCTTTAGCATCTTTGCGACATACTCTATGAGTTGTCGGTCAACATCTTCATCATCGTCATCGCAATTTATATCCAACATGCCGTTATCCTCATAGTAATCAAATATCATGTCAATCACATTGAGTATTTCGTCATCATCATATTTAATCGAATATTCCTTTTGTAAACGATTATTGATATATTCTATAGCTTTTTGTTCGTCAAATTCCATATTATAAAGGTTTTGTTAATTATAATTCAAGTATTCCCGTTGGAAGATTCATTTCAATTGTTTTAGTCTCTACTGATATTTCTGTTATAAACTCGTCTGCAATAGGGATATATACTATATCTCCATTTGCGCGTTTTGTGATAAACAAAGCGTTTTCGGTACTATCTTCAATATCAACAATTTCTCCTATCAGACAGCCGTTTTCCATAATTACAAAGCCAATAAGATCGTTTGCATAGAATCCGTCTTCATCACTTTCGTCGTAAACAATATCATGTTTCAACGCATATACGTTTTTTCCGCATAACGAAGCCGCATCGTTTTCCGAGTCAATACCGTCTATTGTCAAGAGGAAAGACTCATTGCCTTTTGGTCGGATTGCATCAAGGAAAAACGGAACATTTATTCCGTCTATTTTTATCACAATACATTTCAATGATGCAGGATTCAAGTCAGTAACAGACACAATCTCACCATTAATGCCATGAGGTTTGACCAAACGACCAATTTCAATTATTTCGTTGTCGGAAATCATTATTGTTTACTTCTTTTTCTTACGTTTTCCAGGTTGTTGTATAGGAGCTTCTTTGAACTCATGTAAATGGTATGACGCAGGGTCAAGACGTATCGCCCCATGTGAATATTCGCATAGGTCCTTTAATATTTTTGCATCATCAACACCATCGCTGTTCACCGCAAGCATGAGCTTTTTCATGTGATTGGCAATGAGTAAAATTAATGCGTCACGTTCTTCTCCCGGCTCCATAACCGATGCTTTTGCAATCATCAATTCTATGCTCTTGCCATAATGTCTATAGCGAATAGGGGATAGGTGATAATCAACTTTGTCGGGAAATGAGTTAAGACTCTCAGGCTTAACAACCTCACAAGGATAATCAATGTCTAATTTGAAATCAGACATAATGGCAAGATGATCCCAAAGCTTATGCTTAAAATCCTCTATATCTCGCAGATTGGGGAACAAATTTCCCATTGTATTAATTATAGAGTAGGCACATCGTGTGCGTTCCTCTTTATCTTCTATTGTAAGGCAATGGTCAACCATTTGCTGAATATTACGTCCATATTCAGGCAAAACAAGTTTTTTAAGTTGAGTATTATATCTGAGCATATCAATTCTTTTGATAATATTTCGTTCAAAGTTAGTGCAAATATGCGAATTAGCAAAATTGCGACACTCAAAGCGTACTTACTTTAAAAATATTTAGTCAGATACATGCGTGTTACAAACATCGGCGAGCAAACCAAAGCTGCAACTTTTAAACCCATAGCCGACAAAAAACGCCGTTGCCGTATCAATGTAGAAGACCGTGATATGTATTGAATACTGCGATAGTTGCGTTTCAGGTTTTTGCAAATATCTCCATAACAATCCCTCAATGCGGTCAAACCGCCAATGTGTTTATCATGAGAAATTTTATTATGTTCGTCACTCGCAGTGACACTCTCTTCGTGACGGCGATATGCGCTCCATTCTCCACTTAAATGTCTGACTTTACCCTTGGCAAAAAAAGCACAAAGTATATTTATATCTCCATAACAATGTAGTGGATGTTGCCAGTATGAGGAATAAGCCTCATTTTCTAAAGCTGATTTATGTCCTACAATTGTAGCCGTTTGATATTTGTTTAGATTTAAAGTTTCACTCAAGCAAGCATCACAATCTTTTTTGTACATCAACCGTTTAAGTTGATTGTCACCAACAACTATATGATCATGGAAACACATGGCATAATCGGATTGAGCTTCTAAAAAATCAACTTGACGTTGTAGTTTATCACCGGTTAACCAAAAGTCGTCACCTTCGCAAAACGCGACATATTTGCCTCGTGCTTCAGGAATCAAAATCTCAGTAGTTACGCTTTTACCACAAGAGAATAAATTGTGTTCAGGTTTATAAAGCTTAATATAGGGATAGCACTTTTGATACTTAGACACAATCTTAGACGTATTGTCGGTAGAACAATCGTCTCCAACAAGAATCTCAATCGGGAAATTGACTTGTTGCATAAGTATGCTGTTAAGGCAGTCACCTATATACTGCTCATGATTATAGGTCAAAACCAATATACTGACAAGAGGAACATTCATGTTGCAAACTTAATAATTATATCAAAAACAAAGGCACTTTTCCGGAGAAAAATGCCTTTGTTTTATCGATGTGTCTATTATTACATATTCATACCGCCGTCAACTTGGATAACCTGACCGGTAACGTAGCTTGACATATCAGATGCAAGGAATGTTGCAACATTTGCAATATCTTCAACTTGACCGCCACGACGCAAAGGAATTTTCTTTGCCCACTCTTGACGTACTTCCTCAGGAAGTGCAGCTGTCATTGCAGTCTCAATAAATCCGGGAGCAATTGCGTTGGCACGGATTCCGCGAGATCCGACTTCCTGAGCTATACTCTTGGCAAGTGCAATAAGACCAGCCTTTGATGCAGCATAGTTTGCCTGTCCGGCATTACCATGAACACCAACAACCGATGCCATATTAATGATGCTACCGGCACGTTGACGCATCATGATGGGAAGAGTAGCATTAATAAAGTTAAATGCACTTTTAAGGTTCACAGCAATTACAGCATCCCATTGCTGCTCAGTCATACGCATCATTAGACCGTCCTTTGTGATACCGGCATTGTTTACAAGAATATCAATTGTGCCGAAATCTTTGTGTACTTCTGCAACAACTTCTTTTGTTTGGTTGAAATCTGCGGCATTTGAAGCATATCCCTTAACTTTAACGCCATAAGCAGCAATTTCTGCCTCTGTTTGTTTACCGTTTTCATCTATAACAAGGTCGGTAAATGCAATATTAGCTCCTTCTTGGGCAAATTTTAAAGCGAGCGCTTTGCCAATGCCACGCGCAGCTCCTGTGATGAGCGCGGTTTTTCCTTCAAGTAATTTCATATCCTTAATTTTTTTTGTTTCGTTATTCCTATATAACGTTATTTTCTCTTTTTTCTTATATTTCAACCAAAAAAGCTCCACATGAATAACCACCGCCAAAGACAGTAAGTCCTATTTTGTCGCCTTTTTGAAATTTATTTCTGTTTTGTGCAAATACGATTGCTGCACTTGCCGATCCGGTATTGCCCAACTCTTCAATATTGTTTAAGAATCTGTCTTCTCCCATTTCAAGCTGATTGGCAACATTAGCAACTATACGTTTATTGGCCTGGTGGCAGATTATATATTTCAAATCCTGAATTTTCATACCTTCGGGCGCTGTTACGCCGTCAAGCGCTTGTGTCATATACTTGCATGCATGAATAAATACGTCTCTTCCATCGGGCATTGCAATTCCACCCTCTTTTGGGCGAAGACGCACGCCTTCAGGTCCTTTGCTAACATTGCCAAGGCCTCGAGTATATATTTGTTTTATTTCCGGATCATTGTCATTCTGACGATCAGCCGACAAGAAAAACGCTACAGCACCATCACCCCACAAATGTCCGCATTTTGGGTCGCTTTCGTTGCTGTAATATGTGTTATGTTCTGAGCAGACAAGCAACGCTTTTTTTGCCTTTCCCATTGCGAAATAGCCTTCTACAATTTCAAGTCCGTTAACAAAAGATGAACATGCAGCCGAAGCATAGACTGCTTTCATTTCCGGAATATCATATTTTTGTTGAGCAATATGAGCAAGCGTTGCAACAGTATCATACGGAGAATATGATGCCGATACAATCAAATCTATTTCTTTTATATCATAAGGGAGATTTTCTACCGCATTGGCTATTGCTGCAAGACCCATTGAGTTGTGTCCTTCACCTTCGGCAGCTTTAGAACGTGAATTAATCCCGGTTCGTTTTAAAATCCATTCACTTGTCAATCCGTTTACATCAAGAAAATGATCATTGTAAACTCTGCCTTCGGGAATATAAAATCCTGTTGAATTAATATACATGTTTCTATTGTTTAATACCGTCAATAATAAATCTTATTACTCTTTGTTGTGATTCTTGGTCATTGGTTATACTTTCGGTAGCATTGTCGCGCAAATATGACAGGTCGATGCCTTGCAATATCATCTGCACTACAGCCACAATTCGTGAAGCCTGCTCCGCGATAAATTCGCCTGCAGCGACTCCTTCGTCTACGATTTTGCGCAATAGCTCGATTTCTTTTGATGTAGCCAATTTACGTATGCGATCTACTCGCTTCATGTCGCGACTGAAAAATGAGCGAAAGCTATCTTGACGCACCAATGTGTCATCGATCATAGAAAATCTCAGCACCAAAAATTTTTCTAATTTTCCCAGAGGGGTCAAATCCATTGTCAACACCTCTTTGAGTCGAGATACCACGCGTTCACTTTCTTGCTCTATGACCGCATTATATATCTCGCGCTTATCTTTAAAATAGGTGTATATAGTGCGTCGTCCTTTCTCTGATGCTGTAGCTATATCGTTCATTGTCGTATTCTCTATACCCTTGTGAGCAAAGAGTTGTCGAGCCGCTTCTATAAGTTTTTCGCGCGTTTTAAGAACCATACCAATTGCACATTTTCACTATTTGTGTGCGAAATTAATAATTTCTCGGCAATTTAGCACAATATTTCTGCATATTTCTACCTATTTTGTGCAATTAATACCATTATATTCTCGTTTTATCATAAATTAGCTCAAAATTTTATGGGAATATCAATCGAAATTTATAGTCATTCCCACTCACTAATTCACTTAACAATGAAAATAAAAATTATATCTATATTAACTCTTTTGTCAATATTTTCTTTTCAATCACATTCTAAAGATCTGATGTCGTTTCCTTTTAGTGAAGCAGCGACTGTCGGCATCTATATAGAAGACCTGAGATCGGGTAGAGTACTTGCCTCGCAAAATGCGAAAAAAGCGATGACACCCGCATCGGTAACCAAGTCTGTTACCACGGCCGCAGCAGTAATGATGTTGCCCGAAGATTTTAGATATGAGACAAAGATCATGTTTGTAGGTGACACTTCTGTTGTCAATGGCTCAATAAACTGCGATGTCGTCATATCCGCATCAGGAGATCCCACTATTGAATCTGAACATTTTCCCGATAATGCAGGTTTTACAGACTCGATAGCCTCTGCTATTAGCCGTATGGGCATACGACACATTGCCGGAGATATTATTTTTAATAATACGGTTTCAGTTCCTGATGCATCGCTGTCATGGATGATTGAAGATGTAGCGTGGGACTATGGCGCAAAACTTCAATCGTTTAATTACAGAGACAATCGATTTACCGTAACATTACCCAAATGGGATTCAACACCTGTGACATCAATAAAAATTCCACAATTGACAATAACCAATAACTTAAAGCCGGGAGATGATGACAATATTGTAATTACTCAAAATGGAAATCCTTACAAACTTTCCCTTTCCGGTACTTTGCCTATTGATGCACGCAACCACAAGATAGGGTGTTCGCTTCCGGATCCTGACAAGATATTTATAGATGAGTTGAATTCAAAATTAAGAGAATTTGGCATATCGCTATCACAAAATACTGTTTCAAATAGCAAATGTGACACAGTCTGCATATACATTCATCGTTCCCCTGCAAAAAAGGATATTTTACGGAGTCTCATGGTTCGTAGTGACAATCTGTTTGCTGAAGCAATGCTAAATACTCTTTCTCCGCAAGGCGCCGGTACCGACTCACTGATTGCTTACTTTGAACATTCAGGCATTGATTGTAAAACCATATCGTTATATGACGGTAGCGGATTATCCCGAGTTGATAGATTATCTCCTGCATTTTTGGCCGACATCTATCGCTATATGGCATCGTCAAGTTTTTG
>CAZBUT010000067.1:0-7356 GCA_964495165.1 uncultured Muribaculaceae bacterium
TTGCATTTTCCCGTCGTGTGATACTATGTTAGCTATTATGGAGGGAATCTCGGGAGCGACTTCTTCATATTCCGAAAGTTCATCTCACAGCAATAGCTACTCATCAAGCAGTTCCACCGGGAAAGATTGGAAGAATTGCTCATCTTGCAATGGCAATGGTCGTTGCACATATTGCGGAGGCACCGGTAAAGATGCATATACCAAAAATGGCAAATGCGGTGTGTGTCGTGGCACAGGCAAATGCGCCGGTTGCAATGGCAAAGGTGGTTTTCATTATTAAGATTATTTCTGCCTTTTAGGCATAAGGGCAACTTAATCAATCTCATTATACTTCATGATTGGAACAAACTATTTGTGAAAAAGTGTTTGTGATGCATAAAAAAGATGTGTGAGTTTTGGCGTTGTCAATGTGTAGTCGTATCTTTGCAAAATAGATTTGGCTCATGACATGATGACTGCCCGAGTAATAAAAGATTCAAAAATCAAAGAACTTAAACAGCTAATAATCGATAGCGAGAATATCGTTATCACATGTCATGTATCACCCGATGGTGACGCAATCGGCTCAACTCTTGCTATGTGCCATATATTAAGAGCAATGGGAAAAGATGCCCGTATTGTCACCCCCGATCTGCCTCCTAAAACATTGATGTTTTTGCCTGGAACTCGTGATATTGTGGTATTTACCCGTAATGCCGATTTGGGACGACAACTCTTTTCCGATGCCGATTTGGTATTATGCCTTGACTTCAACTCGCCATATAGGGTTGATAAAATGGCTGATACAATGCTACAATCTCAGGGCAAAAAAGTCCTAATAGACCACCATTTAGATCCTGACAAGTTTGCAGATCTTGTTATCTCTCACCCTGAGATGTCATCGACATGTCTTTTGGTGTATAAAATTATATGTCAATTGGGGCTTTCTGAAAAAATAGATCGCAATGTCGCCGATTGCATATATACCGGTATGATGACCGATACAGGGAATTTTACCTATAATTCAGAAGATCCTGACATATATTTGACCATCTCTGAATTGCTAAAAAAAGGGATAAACAAAGACCGATTGTATTCAAGAGTTTGCAACACCAACTCTGAATCGCGAATACGGCTTATCGGATATGCCCTTTCTCAAAAAATGCAACTTTTCCCTGAGCATCATGCTGCTCTTATTGCATTGACTCAAGATGAGTTGAAGCAATTTAAATATGAGAAAGGAGATACCGAAAGCCTTGTTAATATTCCGTTAAGCATTCCCGATATTTCATATTCCATTTTTTTGCGCGATGATGTGGACTATATCAAAGTTTCGGCAAGAAGCGTAGGTAATTTTCCGGTTAACCGCATTTGTGAAAAGCACTTTGGCGGTGGTGGACATAAAAATGCTGCCGGAGGAGAATTTCGAGGCTCTGTGCAGGAGGCAATCGATAAATTCATCTCAATATTAGACGAAAATGATATTTACTTTAAATAATATATAAATGAAACTGACACATCGATTATTAACTATACTTACGGCAATAGGATTGTTCACATTCATCGTTTCATGCGATGATAACAAAAGTTATGCCGACCTATTGTCAGATGAAGACAAAGCTGTAAATAATTTTCTTGCCGACCAAATCGTATTCAACGAGATTCCGGCCGACACCGTATTTGAAATCGGACCTGATGCGCCCTATTATCGCTTGGACGAGGATGGCATGATGTATATGCAGGTATTAAAAACTGGCGACTTGAAAGACAAAGCCACCGACAATCAGTTGATATATTTCAGATTCATGCGATACAATCTGAACTATTATGCCGACGGTGTTTTGCCCGACGGAGAAGGAAATGCCGAAGATATGGAAAATTATTATACTGCATTCCGATTTGGCAATTATACACTTTCTTCGTCATCACAATATGGAGCAGGGCTGCAAATGCCACTCTATTACCTCGGCATAGATTGTGAAGTCAATATTGTGATCAAATCTCAATATGGATTAACAAGTGAGATTAGCAATGTTATACCCTACCTGTATAATGTAAGATACTTCAAAAGTCAAATTTAAAAATCATATAACCCTTAACAACTATTTATCCATGTCTCTTATTAAATCTATTTCGGGTATTCGTGGCACCATTGGTGGTGTTCCCGGCGAGGGGTTAAGCCCGCTCGACATAGTTAAGTACACAGCCGCTTATGCGACATTGATCAAGTCAATCACAACACGCAAAACACGTTATATCGTCGTAGGTCGCGATGCACGTATTTCCGGAAAAATGGTGAATGACATTGTAGTCGGAACATTGACCGGCATGGGCTTTGATGTTATCAACATCGGACTTGCCACTACGCCAACAACAGAAATAGCAGTTGTTCAGGAACGTGCATGTGGAGGGATAATTCTTACAGCATCGCACAATCCAAAACAATGGAACGCATTGAAACTGCTGAACGAAAACGGAGAGTTTCTCAACGACGAGCAGGGTAAAGAAGTTTTGCGCATTGCCGAAAATGAAGAATATGAATTTGTATCGGTAGATGAACTCGGACACGAATTCATCAATACTACATATACACAAAAGCACATTGACAATGTACTCGCTCTCGACTTGGTAGATGTTGACGCAATAACAAAAGCCGATTTCACAGTTGCGGTTGATGCAGTAAACTCTGTTGGGGGCGTTGCAATACCTAAATTGCTCAGGTCTCTTGGCGTGAGAAATGTTATTGAGCTTAATTGCGATCCTACCGGTATGTTTGCCCACTCTCCGGAACCACTTCCTGAAAATCTCACTCAAATATCAGAATTGCTGAAATCAGGAAAAGCTGATGTCGGATTTGTGGTTGACCCCGATGTTGACCGTCTTGCGATAGTAATGGAAAATGGAGAAATGTTTATCGAGGAATATACACTCGTTTCCATTGCCGACTACGTATTGTCGCAAACACCCGGAGCAACAGTTTCCAACCTCAGTTCTTCACGGGCACTGCGAGATGTGACAATGCGTCACGGCTGTTCATATTCAGCATCGGCTGTTGGTGAAGTTAATGTAGTAACAAAAATGAAAGAGACCGGAGCCGTGATCGGCGGGGAAGGCAATGGTGGCGTTATATATCCGGCTTCGCACTATGGTCGCGATGCTCTCGTTGGAGTTGCATTGTTCCTTTCTTTATTGGCGAAAAGCGGCAAAAAAGTCAGTGAGTTGAAAAAAACTTATCCGGCTTATGCTATCGCAAAAAACAAGATTGAACTTACGCCGACAATAGATGTCGATGCAATTCTTGAAGCAGTCAAAGCAAAATTTGCTCATGAAACAATCACCGATATCGATGGAGTGAAAATTGACTTTGCCGATAGTTGGGTACATTTAAGGAAATCAAATACTGAACCAATCATTCGTATTTATTCAGAAGCCGCAACAATGGAAGAAGCCAACAATTTGGCTCAACAAATCAAAGATGTAATCACTTCTTTGGTTTAATCCAACAACAAACCTCATAAAAAACGCTCCTTCCAATGATGGAAGGAGCGTTTTTTTATTATTGACAGACTATTACTTTGAGTATTTCATAATCAGCTAAAACACAAACATATTTTTCAACGAAAAAATTTTCAAAACATCTCATATAATTACATGAGTCGTTGATTTTTTTCGTAAATTTGCAATCTCAATTGAAAATTCCATATACAGACATGTCAGATATTAAGAAAATCAAAACCGCACTCGTCTCGGTTTACCATAAAGACGGACTTGATGAAATAATTTCTTTGCTCCACAAAGACGGTGTTAAATTCCTTTCTACAGGCGGAACCAAATCATTTATCGAAGGGCTTGGCTATCCTTGTGATGCTGTTGAAGATCTTACCGGCTACCCTTCTATCCTTGGTGGACGTGTAAAAACTTTGCACCCTAAAGTTTTTGGAGGAATATTGAGCCGTCGTGACAATGAAGGCGACCGTGAACAGGTATCAACCTATGAAATTCCCGACATCGATTTGGTTATTGTTGACCTCTACCCGTTTGTTGACACTGTTGCTTCAGGAGCATCAGACGCCGACATTATTGAAAAAATCGACATAGGTGGCATTTCTTTAATACGTGCCGCCGCTAAAAATCACAAAGATGTCATCATTGTTGCTTCAAAAGCACAATATGCGCCATTGGCTGACTTATTAAAAAACAATGGAGCACAATCATCTCTTGAAGAACGTAGATGGTTCGCAAAAGAAGCCTTTGCGGTGTCATCATCTTATGATAGTTCCATTTTTGCATACTTTGATGGAGAAAATCCGTCGGCACTGCGTTTTGCTGTAGATCAAGCCAAAGTTATGCGCTATGGCGAAAATCCTCATCAAAAAGGTACTTTCTTCGGTGATTTCGGTAAAATGTTCACCCAACTTCACGGTAAAGAAATTTCCTACAACAATCTCCTTGACATTGATGCAGCGGTATCGTTGATCGCGGAATTTACCGACCCAACATTTGCCATACTCAAACATAACAACGCTTGCGGTTTGGCTTCACGCGCTTCTATTGCCGAAGCCTGGAAAGATGCTCTTGCCGGAGATCCTGTATCGGCATTCGGCGGTGTACTCATCACTAATGGCACTATCGACAAAGTTGCCGCCGAAGAGATTGATAAAATATTCTTTGAGGTAATCATCGCACCCGCCTACGACGATGATGCTCTTGCAATACTTAAACAAAAGAAAAACAGAATCATTTTGATTCAGCACTGCGGCAACGACAGCAAAGTTCAAGTACGATCAATCCTTAACGGCGCACTTGTTCAAGACCGCGATCTTAAAATGGAGACTCCTGATGATTTAAAACAAGTCACTAAAAAAGCTGTCACACCTGAACAAATCGACGATTTGCTTTTTGCCAACAAGATTGTAAAACATAGTAAGAGCAATGCTATTGTTCTCGCCAAAAATCGCCAACTATGTGCAAGCGGAGTTGGACAGACATCACGTGTTGACGCTCTCAAACAAGCTATTGAAAAGGCTCATTCTTTTGGATTTGACCTATCAGGAGCTGTAATGGCATCAGACGCGTTTTTCCCATTCCCCGATTGCGTTGAAATTGCAAGCAAAGCAGGTGTAAATGCCGTTGTTCATCCCGGTGGATCTATTCGTGACAACGAATCGGTTGAATTTTGCGACAAAAACGACATCGCAATGGTGACAACAGGATTCCGCCATTTCAAACATTAATCATTTTCTTAATCTATTCAAAACAAGACCAAAACATGAGATTGTTCTCTCTTACAAAAGAAATCGCTATTGACCTTGGTACGGCCAATACGATTATCATTCATAATGATAAAATTGTAATCGACGAGCCTTCTATCGTGGCTCTTGACAGCAAAACAGGCAAACTTATTGCCGTGGGTAAAGAAGCCCAACAGATGCAAGGCAAGGAACATGAAGGAATACGCACCGTCAGACCGTTGCGTCAAGGAGTGATTGCCGACTTCAACGCCGCAGAACTTATGATACGCGGATTCATCAAAAAGGCCAACAAAAAGAGCACCATGTTCTCCCCTTCTTTGCGTATGGTGGTAGGCATACCCTCCGGCTCTACCGAAGTTGAAATACGCGCCGTGCGCGACTCATCTGAACATGCAGGCGGTCGCGATGTATATATGCTATACGAACCTATGGCGGCAGCTCTCGGTATCGGACTTGACGTTTTGGCTCCGGAAGGCAACATGATTGTTGACATAGGTGGCGGTACAACTGAAATTGCCGTGATTTCTCTCGGAGGTATCGTAAGCAACAAAAGTATCCAGATTGCCGGTGATGACCTAACCGAAGATATTCAAGGACACATGCGTCGCGCTCACAATGTGAAAGTTGGAGAACGCACCGCCGAACAAATAAAAATACATGTCGGTTCGGCATTGACAGAACTTGAAAATCCGCCGGAAGATTATGTCGTACATGGACCGAACCAAATGACAGCCCTCCCCATGGAAGTGCCGGTTTCTTATCAAGAGATTTCGCATTGTATAGAAAAAACAATCTCTAAAATTGAAGCCGCTGTACTTGGGGCGTTGGAACAAACACCGCCGGAACTATATGCCGATATTGTAAGAAACGGTATATTCCTCGCCGGTGGAGGTGCTTTGTTGCGCGGTCTTGACAAACGTCTGACCGACAAAATCGGTATCCAATTCCACATAGCCGAAGATCCGTTGCTTGCGGTTGCCCGTGGCACAGGTGTAGCTCTCAAAGGTATTGACAAATACTCGTTCCTTATCAGATAAGAGACAGTGATTTGTCGCATAGCATTGGGTCAAAGTGCGTAACCTGCTTAACTTCCTGCTCAGATATAGCTCATGGATAATATTTTTTATCTATGTAGTATTGAGTTGTGTGCTGTTATTCAGCAACAACCCCTACCAGCATCATGTCTATTTGACATCGGCAGGCAAGGTCGCGTCAACGGTGTATAGAGCGTCAAATAACGTCACTTCTTATTTCCATTTGAAGGAAATAAACGAAGATTTGCAACACCGCAACGCCAACCTTGAGCTTGAAGTAATAGCATTGAGACAACAACTGCAAACGCTAACCGATAGTGCCACAGCCGACACAATACATCGGGCGTTGTCACAATACAGGTTTACTATTGCCCATGTCATCAGCAACAGCATAACACATGCCCACAACTATATTACCGTTGACCGCGGCACTCTTGACGGCATAAAACCAGAAATGGGAGTTGTGGATCAAAATGGAGTCGTAGGCATAGTCAATCTCACAGCCGATAACACATCTCGCATAATATCTATTCTCAATCCCGACCTCAGATTGTCATGCAAGGTAAAAGGCAGTAATAACTTCGGATCTCTCATTTGGGACGGGAAAAGTCCTGAAGAAGCTGTTCTTGAGGAACTTCCCCGACATGCGATAGCAAATATCGGCGACACGATTGTAACCAGTGGTTACTCAGCTGTGTTTCCGGAAGGAATACCAGTAGGCATTGTATTGGAACGAGCAGGAGAAGACGATGACAATTTCTTTGCATTGCGCATACGTCTACTCACCGATTTCAGCCGCCTAAGTACGGTGAAAATAGTGGAAAATTCTTTAAAAGGAGAAATATCGGCGTTAGAAAAAGCCGACACCAAAGATTGACACAAAACTTATCAGATGAGCAAAACGATAATATATTTTTTTGTACTATTCATCATAATGGTTCTCGTTCAGGCAGTCATATTCAATCAAATATGCTTGTTTGGCGTGGCACTTCCGCTTGTGTTCATCTACTTCATCGTGAGATTGCCCATCACGCTATCGACAAATTGGGTGCTGACATTGTCTTTCCTATTGGGACTCAGCGTTGACATAT
>CAZBUT010000068.1:0-3395 GCA_964495165.1 uncultured Muribaculaceae bacterium
GAAACATACCCGTTATCACTTATCGCCATTAGCCTGTTTTCGTCGTCCCATAATAGTTTCCGTTCACTTATCAAGTCCTCGGTATGGCCATCTTTCATCTTTCGTCCTGTTGCAACATAAGTAAGATTCCCATTTGCGTCATATTGATAAGTGTGAGTATTATAAACACTATCACCCGCGTTAAAACGCTTCTTCACTATTAGACTTTGCTTAAGGGATTATTCTTTTATTCCATAGGCAAGATCTCCGGCATCTCCCAAACCGGGAACTATGTAGGAATGTGCATTAAGCTCTTTGTCTATTGCCCCTACCCACAATGTTGTCTTATCCTGTGGAAATGAGCGTTTCACATAATCGACCGCATACTGCGACGCTATAACCGACGCAATATGTATATGCTTAGGCTCTCCCTTTGTGAGCAACGCACGATAGGAAAGTTCCATCGATGAGCCTGTTGCCAGCATAGGGTCGGCAATAATAAGCGTTTTCCCCTCGATGCTTGGCGATGCAAGATACTCGATGTGAACATCAAAATTTTCTTCGTCTACATATTTGCGATAGGCCGATACAAATGCGTTTTCGGCATGGTCAAAGAAATTAAGGAATCCTTGATGAAATGGCACTCCGGCCCGGAAAATAGTTGCCAAGACCATATTGTCGTCAATCACATGGCATTTAGCAACATCAAGCGGTGTCGTGACATCGGCAAGTTTGTAATCGATTGTACGACTGATTTCATAAGCCATGATTTCGCCTATACGCTCAAGGTTGCGACGGAAACGCAACATATCTTTCTGCATATTCACGTCTCTCAATTCAGCCATATATTGACTCACCAACGATGATTTTTCATCAAAATTTACTATATCCATAACTTCGTGATATTTACTTCCTTAACGAGTTTTGCTTTGAAGACGGTTGATGGTTTTGGCTATTTCGTTGTCCAACTTGCTGTCACCCGACTTATATGCCTGCAATTGCTTTATTATATAACCCTTATCGTGATACATCGTGTACCAGCCAAGCGTCTCTACCGCCACAAGGCGCAATTCCATCTGACGATTTGCATCTTGCATGAATGACAGCAACATATCAACCCCTCCATGAGTTGGGTGGTTGCGGTAACTACTCAATTCAGTATAGATCCAACTTGTCTTGCTCTCTGGGTTATCGATTATTTCACGGTCGCTCACTGCGCTCTTTGCTGCCCTGTCGATTTGTTCCAGCAATGTATTCACATATTCATTGTTGTACAAAACATATTCCGAGGCCTGACGCTCAACCTCGGTCTTGGTATTGGAATAATCCCACGCATCTATTCCTGCCAATATTTTAAACTTAAACCGTTTTTCTTGCGGGCGTTGCAAGTAGGCATTTACCCACACCGGCAGCAATTCTTCTGCGGCATTCTTTTCCACATATTCGCCGGCAAAACGTCGCACAAGCTCATAGCTGTCATTCATTGCGGTTTTCAGCACTTTCACCGATTGCAACGGGTAGTTCATCGCAAGCAGCCGCATCGCTTCAAGACGCACAACAAAGTTACTTGAAGAGAAATACACCTGTTGCAACAACTCAGGAAGCCCTTTATAATCGGCATTCGACAATTGGCGCAGAGCCAAAGCCTGCATATCGGGCATTGAATGTTTCAACTGCTTTTTCCAATAAGCGACATCGCCCGCTTTCAGTGTCAGCACTTCGTTTATCTCCAATTTTTCATCACAAGTGTTCACAAAACGCATCGTCGGATCGCCTATGATATGAGTTTCAAGGAAACAATTCAACCTGTTGAAATGTCCGATACGCATACCGGCGGCCAACAGTCCGAAAAACTCATCAGGCCACTTGTCTTGAATCGTATTCACAGAGTTGGCTTGCGTGGCTACGGTTTTACCGTTATTGAATATATAAGATCCTGCAAGATTGTCTTTCTGGTGAAATGAACCATTGAAACATGCGTCAAACATCACAAAGCGTGCATTTGGCGTGATTTTACGCACGTCATCGGTGTGCACATCAAGATGATAATTAAACACCGAGTCCTCGGCTATCTTCACCGAGTCAAAAGCCTCCTCACACCAACTGCGTGGCACATCGAGCGTTGCGGCATAATGCTCGATTGCCGCCTCTCTGCCTTTTTTCTCTGCCATAGAAGGCACTTT
The DNA here is from genome assembly GCA_964495165.1 of uncultured Muribaculaceae bacterium. Taxonomy (GTDB): domain Bacteria; phylum Bacteroidota; class Bacteroidia; order Bacteroidales; family Muribaculaceae; genus RGIG4079. Next base: position 2,163 of record CAZBUT010000068.1, read on the forward strand.
GCTGCGTATATAGCGTTTTATGTTGTCAATACTTCCCTGCACGGTATTAGTCGACGGATAGCCGTTTAGATATTGAGCCGCAACACCGCCATGATGATGAAACAACATCACATCGAGATCTTTTTGCTGCACCTCATTGAGATACAGATTCTTGGCGGGAAACGAAATTTCAAAGTCAAAAAATTTCACCGTGCCGCCGGGCATGAACAATTGCGGCAGCTGCTCGCGCAAAGCCAAATGCTCGCCACTCCAAGCAACCATATCCTCCGAATTATACCCATGACCGCGTGCCACGCTCAATTTGTCAAGAATATTATCAGCATTTGCCTTTTTGTCGGCAACGACTTTTTCAAGGAAATCGCGCAACATCTGATACTTGTCCACCCCTTCAAGCTCCAACGGGCGGATACGTCCGGAATATATATCGGGTGAAATATACTGACGGGAATCGGCGCGCAATGAATAATAATGATATGACGGGCGCAAACTGTCTTGCTTCAGATAGTCAAATGTCAGCCCAAAGTCATCATAGTAGCGGTCAGACGGTACACTTGAGCGATGCCACGGATAACGGGTTTGACGCATTTTAAAAGCCGAACACAAATGCTGGGCATCGCGTATCATCGGCACCGGTACATCACCCACCAGCACACACCCTTCCAACGGCGATTTCTTATCCTGATGCAACTTTATAAGAGTTTCACGTATAGGCTGTGGCGATTTCCAGTCATCTACAATGATATATGTGCCAAGGCCTTCACCCTCAACACTGTTGCGATAGGCTTCAACCTGAGTTTTTGCCTCTTTGTAACTTGCCTCGTCGACAACTATTGCAAAAGTCGTCTTGCTCTTTATCGTAGGCGGCACGACTGTTTGAGCCAACACTGCCGGCCAGAAACAGGCAACCAACGAAATCAATAATAATGTCTTTTTCATTGTTGTATCTTAGTGTTTTGTTTTCATTAAAAATTACATCCTGCGCTTATCGACAGAAACGAACGTCCCGAGAAGTCATAGTCTGAAACCTCGATGCGGTCAAATCCTACTCCGACAAACATGTTTATCTTGTCGTTTCGCTTCACCTGCTGAGAATATGTCACCGATGCGCCCAATCTCCAATAATCACTGTTAAGATATTGGGCATCGCGGGTTTCCAGTTCAGTGACACTGATATAATCGGCATGAGTGCCTCCATAATTATATCTACCGCTCAAATTATTGCTGCACGCCACA
>CAZBUT010000068.1:3405-7307 GCA_964495165.1 uncultured Muribaculaceae bacterium
ATCAACGAGCAAACGGTTGTTCATCTTGTCTCCCAACACAAAATTTTTCTTGCCACATAAATCTATAACCATATTTTCAGACGCTTTCACCGAATAAGGCAATATATATTCATCTTTTTGGTTGATATAGTTTAACCCGGCCTCGATTTTCCAGTCATATTCCGCGCCACGGTTTTTTACAATAGCATATTTTGCACGCGCCACATCGGTTTTATAGGCAGAGCGTATGCTTTTGTAAATTTCCACCCAACCTTCTTGCGACTCGCTGTTATCTCGTTGCGACACATATTGCACACCGTCGATGTCGCGATTGCCATAAGCGAGATTAAAATAATGGGTAAATCCACGCGTCTTGCGATATGCCGAAACCGAGACCGTGAGATTTTTGTCTTTGACGCCGGCATCTTTCTTGGGCGATGTAAAACTTTGCTCCACATTCTCGACCTTCAGATCATATCCACCCTCAAACAGCACATTCCACCCGTTGCCGGCATAGTTATACTGCAAGGCTCCGCCAAAGCGATCGCCGTAATAATTAGTATCATGCCCGTTTCCTATCTGCTTCACAGCCGTACCAAGACCATAAAGCAGGTAATAATCCTGATCGGTGTATGTATCCTCGTTTTCCATACGGGAATCCTCCTTAATTGACTCATATTTCAACGACAATCCCAATCGGTTGCATTCATCGATTTTATATGTCACACCCGGGGTGAGAGACAGACGGTAAAACCGGGTATCGACGCGCGGGTCACGCTGTTTGGTCGCCATAGACGCTTGATATGCTCCGTCTATACCAAAGCCCCAATGTCCCGCAACAAGCGGAGTGGCAACCCTGAAAGCCAAATCATAATACTGGTTGCGCCACTTGCTTTGGTGAGTGTCTATCACATAATAGGGCATACCTCTGAACGGGTCGGTTATCGATGCGTTATATCCGGCATCGGTCATCATACGTTGCATGAAGCTGAACGACCCCCACACATAGACATTACCCAAATTCATAAACCCTTCACTGAAAACGCCTACATCATTGACCTTGCGGCCCTCTTGCGGACGGCGGTAGTCACCGGTGCTCATATCATACGACAATTTCAAATCGGAGAATGCCGTCACGTCGTCAAACACCGTTCCCGCGGCATTTTGCGAGTTAAACCACAGTCTCTCCATTTTTATCTGTTCCATTGCGGCCTGCGAATTTCCTTGCGCCGCAAGTTGCGTCGACATCGCCAATACCGCAACCGAGAACCATAGAAATTTTTTATGTCTGTTCATCTTCACTCCTCCTTTATTTTAACGTATGATTCCACGACGGCATTTGCGCCCCGTTGCGACGCAGTTCCGGTACAATGCCCCGCTCAAAATCATCGGTACTGTTATTTGTGTCTTGATATATATACGCGCCATTTTCACGCACCACCGGATTGCCCGATTCATCAATCGAGAACTTGCGGCACACCCCCAGCCCGCTATAGGTCGAGCCTACCCAGGTGATACCGGCATCGAGAACTCCCGGCACTCGTTTGGCCGACATCTTCGACTCATTGTCAACCGCCTCTACTGCATCAAGCACATATCGTATAGGTATTTTTGCATAAAGCGTAGCCTTGGTAGTGCTGAGATCGGTAGTGCTCATCGTCTTGTCTCCAACCGGATCCCATGTTTCCCCGTCGGGAACCTGAAACACTACATAAGCACCGCCAAACACCGATGTGAGGTATTGCTTCGCCGAGCCTTTCTCGGCTTTGCCATTATAAAACACATGTTCCATGTCGGTAGCAGGCTGGTCAGGGAAATTGGCATTATCCATGTTAAACTCAAACTCGGCACTGCTTGTGTTGACCGGAGATGCCGGATTGTATTGCTCAAGCTGCTGGTTGGCGGCAAACTGTGCCAACACACAAGATTCGCCCGGTTGCAACGGATAGTCGGTTCCCGTTCCGGGGAAGCGCCATACTCGCTCGGCATAGGCATATTTGCCCCCGTCGGACTCAGGCCAAACGGGCAACGTGGTCGAAGCCTTGTTTGGGGTGAGATTGGCAAAATACAGACCGTCTAAATAAATCACCGACAACGAATTGTTATACAACTCATAGAACTGGTCTCGGAAATATACCGCCCCAAGCGGAGTGCGGCTGCCTGCATAGAAAATCTCTTTAAACACAAGCGGACTCACTTTCAACCCTTGCACCGTGAGCATAAGACTCTGATTGTCCTCAAACAAGGCGGTGTTGACCTCGCTCCCGTTCACATAATATTCATTTCCCTCGGTATCGATCGCCGTACCCGAGAGATTGACAGTGTAAATGCCGGGCACAACTCCCGTCATAACCACACTCTCGCCACTGAATTCAAGCTCATAATGCAGCGCCTCATCATAATTATCCATTTTCAGGGTCAGCCCTTGAAGCGAGGCAAGATTGTCGATGTCGACACCCAACTCGACTTTCACCGATATAGGGGCAATTTCCTCGGCATCAAATATGTCGGTATATGAATCACAACTCGATGTTGCCAATACCGCAATAAGCATAAAAAGGTATTTCTTCATAACTCGGTAAATGCTATAATGTTAATGACAACTCAACGCCGAAATAAAAACGGTTGTTGAGGGTTATATATGATCCGGGAGTGCGTTTTGATTCTACTCGCGGATAGCTTCGGAACATGTTGTTGGCAAAGAACGACACGCGCAGTATATCGCCCAGCTCCTTTGTCACATTTATGTTGAAGCAGAAATAAGGATCGTAGCTCTCCTTGATTGCATGTGAGTGGTTGGGATTCTGCAACAAATATCCGTAACCATCGGCCACCACCTGGTCGGTGGTGGTGTATTTCCCTTTTTCAAACATGTGCACTCCGGCATCTTCAAGAGCGATATAGCCGATAGGTATCGTGTCATTGCCAAATGTTTTCCAATTTGACTGCTGCCATATCGCCTGAGCCGTCAATGTCACCACAAACCCAATCTCGGGGATATTGTGAGTCGCACGCAACGTAGTGGCAAACTGCTGTCGATAGCTCTTTGAGCTTCCCGGTGCATATATCGCTACCGGTTTACGTGCCGATGCCGCACTGCCGCTGTTCTCGTAAAATCCATAGCCGTCGCTCCAGCTCTTAGTGCGCATCCACGCTCCGTTAAATTGAAAAGCTGTGCGTATGGCTTCGATACGTCCGATGTTGAAATCAAACTCCACCCCCTTGGTGTCTATGTTGAGATTATTGGTCGGGGTATAATAGCTGCCGAGCACCGGATATGCACCCGATAGCACTATATCCCCGGCTTCATTGCGAGTGTATTCGTTATAAACAAACGGCTTGAACGTGTCAAATGTATAATCGAGCGAATACCCGTTTTTCAATCGTTCGTTAAACGCTGTAACCGTTAAATTTGACTTGCCGAGCTTTAACCTCAACCCTATCTCGGCCTTATGATTCTTGGCAATCTTCAAATCCCGGTTTTCGGAATTGTAAACCTTGGTGGTTGTGACAAAGAGCCGTTCACCCTCAGGGATATTCTCATTGCTCAACTCATCTATGTTGATATACTCAAAATAGGCATTCTCCGGGTAAAGATACATAAGGGTAGGCATCTTGGCCGTTATGCCATATCCGCCCAGCAACGTGAGCCTCTCGGGCAACAGGTCAAACGAAACATTGAAGCGTGGCGACAACACCGAGCCCACAACCGATGCGTTGTCAAAGCGCAATCCGGCCTGTATTTTCAAATCCCTTTGTCCTATGCTCCAATTGAAATTTTCCTCGGCAAATACACCAAATTGGTTGATAAACGGAATGTCGCTATAGGGGCGCGGACGATAGCTGCTGTTCAGGCTATTGTTGTTGCGCAAAGGTGGCGTTGACGGGTCAAAAGTCTTGCCGTCTCCCACATTGCCGTCGGT
>CAZBUT010000069.1:0-7301 GCA_964495165.1 uncultured Muribaculaceae bacterium
GTCTGAAGTCGGAATACCGATTTCTTGCAAATAAGTTTGCTTTGCGACAACCGCAAAGTCTTGGTTGGAAGATGGCGCGTATGAGGCCTGCCAATTTCCCGCATCGCCGCATTGCGATACTTGCAGAGATGATTCATGGCGGTTTCAGAATGATGTCCAATATAATACAGGTTACGACAGAAGCAGAGGCGAGGTCGGTTTTTGATATAAAACTTACGGGATATTGGTCAAATCATTATAGTTTTGGACCGGCTTCACCAAAAAACATGCGTGCTATGAGCGACTCGTCGGTGGCGTTGTTGCTGATCAATGCAGTTGTGCCGCTTACATATGCCTATGGGTTGTCTCGCAACGATACAGAGATATGTGACCGCGCTATGAATATGTTGCAGTCGTTGCCGGCTGAAAACAATTCTATAATACAATTGTTTGCCCGAGCCGGAATGTCCTGTAAAGATGCTCTCACTTCGCAGGCACTTATTCAGTTGAGACGCGAATATTGCGAAACTAGGAAATGTTTGTTTTGTCGCATCGGACACCGTTTGTTGGCTCAAAAAGCCAGAAAGTAACGAGCATTTTGCCATAAAATCGTGTAAAAACAGCTGGCTTTATGAGTTATTTAACTTTTCGATGCATTATTTAAGTTTATAGAATTTTAATTCTCACTAACTTTACAAATTGGAAATTTTTAGCAGTTATGAAGTCCTTGAGATTTGTTATCGCAGTGTTTGCAATACTGCTCAGTGTTATGAGCGGAAACACTAAAGAGGTAGTTGTTGGAGCGGCACGAACCGCGGAATACATACCCATACTTGAAGGGAAACGTGTTGCTATCATGTCGAACCATACCGGCATGGTAGGAGATAAGCACACCCTTGATTTGATGCTTGAACATGGCATCAATGTTACAACTATATTCTCACCCGAACATGGATTCAGGGGCAAAGCCGATGCCGGCGAGCATGTGAGCAGTTCGGTCGACTCAAAAACCGGAATACCTATTGCCTCGCTCTATGATGGAAAAAAGCGAATGCCGGCTAAGTCGGTTATGGATAATATAGATATAATTGTTGTGGATATTCAAGATGTGGGTCTACGCTATTATACATATTATTGTACAATGACCGATCTTATGAATGCTGCTATAGAATATGGCAAAGGGTTTATGGTTCTTGACCGCCCAAATCCAAACGGCATGTATGTCGATGGCTCAATTCTTGACATGAAATATGAATCGGGCGTGGGTCGTTTGCCACTGACGGTGGTACACGGTATGACTCTTGGTGAAATTGCTCTCATGGCAAATGGGGAAGGCTGGCTCAAAGACGGTAAAAAAGTGCCGTTGACGGTGATTTCTTGTGAGGGATATACTCATCAAACACGTTATGTGCTTCCGATAGCTCCGTCTCCCAATTTGCGAGATATGAAAGCAGTTTATCTTTATGCATCTACATGCTATTTTGAGGCAACTCCCGTGAGTCTTGGACGGGGAACCGACAGCCCGTTTAAAATATATGGTCATCCCGATATGACCGGGTGTGATTTCTCATTCACGCCTCGTAGCGTTGATGGCGCAAAAAATCCTCCTCAATTAAATAAAAAATGTTATGGGCGGGATTTGCGTGATCTTGCCGACGAAGATATAATAGCGGCCGGAATCAATCTTGAATATCTTCTTGATGCATATCACAACTTGAAAATGCCGACAGATCAATTTTTCAGAAGCTTTTTTGAAAAATTGATAGGTGACGGTAACATTCGTGTTATGATAGAAAACGGTGCTACCGCCGACGAAATAAAAGCAACATGGGCCGATGATGTGGCTAAATTCAAAATACAACGTAAACCCTATCTGCTTTATGCAGAATAATACCATAAATTGATATGACACCAAGTATAGTAATCTACACTATTATAGGCTATTTCTGCCTGCTGTTTATGATTTCGTTTTTTGCATCACGCAAATCCGACAATTCGACATTCTTTACCGGGAATCGTAAGACCCCGTGGATACTCGTTTCAATAGCAATGATAGGCGCTGCTATATCGGGTGTGACATTTATATCTGTCCCCGGAATGGTTGTCAATAGCGGATATTCATATTTGCAGATGTGTCTCGGTTTCATTGTCGGGTATTTCCTCATTGCATTTGTGCTTGTCCCAATGTTTTACAAGCGCAATCTTGTCTCGATATACGGATATTTGGGTGAACGTTTTGGTGTGGCAACATATCGTTCCGGAGCATGGTTTTTCTTTATCTCAAAAATGCTCGGAGCTTCGGTGCGTTTTCTTGTAGTGTGTGTTGTATTAAACTCTCTTGTATTTGAACCATTGGGAATCCCCTTTGTGATCAATGTTATTGTTACAATTGCGTTGATATGGCTGTACACATTCAATGGTGGTGTTAAAGCTATTATCTGGACCGATACTTTGAAAAGTATATGCTTGATATTATCAGTTATCTTGTGTATCTATTTCATTGCCAAGAGTCTTGGCTTTTCATTAACCGAACTTGTCGGGGCGATAGGCGCCGATGAATCGTCGCGAGTGTTTTTCTTTGACAATCCCAAAGAAGGTACCTACTTTTGGAAACAATTTTTGGCAGGAGTGTTCATGGTGATTGCAACTACCGGTCTTGACCAAGATATGATGCAACGCAATCTTGCCTGCAAAGATTCAAAAGAATCGCAAAAAAATATGATAGTGAGCAGTATAATGCAATTTTTTGTAATTTCATTGTTCTTGATACTCGGAACGTTGTTGGTAATGTATATCAAACAGCCACAATCGGGAATCGAAATGCCTGCTAAAACCGATGAAATATTTGGTTTGGTAGCCTCTAACCAAGCGATGCCTTTGGTCGTGGGTATATTGTTTGTGCTGGGACTGATCTCGGCGGCATACTCGGCAGCCGGTTCTGCTTTAACTTCTCTCACAACGTCATTTACAGTTGATATTCTTGACGGGCAGAAGCGTTTTGATGATGAAAGACTTACAAAAGTGAGAAAACTTGTGCATATAGGTATGTCGGTAATTATGGGACTTGTGATAATCATATTCTATTACATGAGCAATCAAGATGCCATAAGTGCCGTTTATACACTTGCATCATATACCTATGGCCCTATACTCGGGTTGTTTGTGTTCGGCATGTTCAGCAAGCGGGTAGTTAGAGATCGATTGGTTCCGTTTGTGTGTATCGCCGCTCCAGTATTATCGTGGGTGATTCAATACACATTAGACAACCTATGGGGTTACAAGACGAGTTTTGAGTTGTTGATTGTTAATGCGTTGATAACAGCAATCGGAATGAGATTGCTGTCAACGGGGAGAAACGTATTGTAGCAGTTTGTTTCCCCGATAAAATTCCAAATAAAGATTCAAGTTCATAACCAATTTTGAAAAAAAATATCATCTATGTCAAAAGACCTGTTTAGCCGTTATATATGGCTAATTGACACAATCAAGCGCTACGGGAAGATTACCCGCGAAGAATTGAATGCGCGCTGGAAACGGTCTCCATACTCCAATGGAGAGGCGTTGCCTCGACGCACATTTTACAATTACCGCATGGCGATTGAAGACATATTCAATATCACCATCGAGTGTAATCCGTCAACATTTGAATATTATATTGACGAAGGTGATGTACATAATGAGAGCGTGACCAATTGGTTGCTTAATTCGGCTGCGATGAGCAATGTTTTAAGTGATTCGAGAGAGATTTCAAACCGTATTTTCCTTGAAGATGTTCCGTCGGCACGCGAGTATCTTTCTATAATTATAGATTCACTGAAAGAAAATCACCTGATAAAGTTTACTTATCAACCGTTTTCACGCAGCAATGCCACCCCCGATATTGTAATTGAGCCTTATTTTCTGAAAATATTCAGGCAGCGGTGGTATATCACCGGGCGCAATGTAAAAGAGGATACTATCAAGACATACGCACTTGATAGAATGCGTAATGTCGTGCTTGAACCAACAACGTTTGAAATACCCGAAAGCTTTGATGCTGAAACATATTTCCGTGACAGTTTCGGAATTGTATTCTCTCATGGAGAAGTTAAACGTGTTGCAATCAAGACGAGTGCGCGTCAGGCAAAATATTTAAGAGCGTTGCCTTTGCATCATTCTCAGTCGGAGATGATACACGATGCCTACTCTATTTTTTATTACAAACTGCGCATAACACCCGATTTTGTTCAGGAGCTGCTATCTTATGGCCCGCAGATCACGGTTGTCGAGCCGCCTGAATTAAAAGCAATGATGATAAGCAGTTTGAAAGAGACTCTCACAAACTACGAAAATTTAGAAGCCAACAAACCGACAGCTCCATCGGGTTCGGTTATCTATTAGGGTGATAGGAATCAGTGAGCTTCAAGCCAGTTATTGCCTACTCCGGATGCAGCTATCAAAGGTACGCGTCCGTGGTAGGCATTTTCCATGTTGCGTTTCACGATTTCTTGTACTTGGTCAAGTTCTTCGGGCTTGACATTAAACACCAATTCATCATGAACTTGCATGATCATGCGTGATTTTAAATGAGCGTGTTCAAATTCATTATAAATGTTTATCATGGCGATTTTGATGATGTCGGCGGCACTGCCTTGTATGGGCGCGTTAATGGCGTTGCGTTCGGCAAATCCTCTTACAACAGAGTTGTTGGAATTAATGCCGGGTAACATGCGTTTACGCCCTTTTATTGTTGAGACATAGCCCAGTCGGCGAGCATTATCGATGCTACGATCCATGTAATCTCTAATTTGTGGATATGTTTCAAAATAACCCTCGATGAGATTTTTTGCATCAGAACGACTCATTCCAAGCCGTTCTGAAAGTCCGAATGCAGAAATGCCGTAGATGATTCCAAAATTGGCGGTTTTTGCCGCACGCCTTTGGTCGGCACTTACGGTTTCCAATGGAATTTTATACACTTTTGCCGCTGTCGCCTGATGAATGTCTGCTCCTGACACGAATGCTTCTATCATCTCGTTGTCACCGCTGAGATCGGCTATGATGCGTAATTCTATCTGAGAATAGTCGGCCGAAAGGAATAAATCACCCGGATCGGCAATGAACGCCCGGCGTATTTCTTTTCCGTCGTCGGTGCGTACAGGGATATTTTGCAAATTCGGATTAGATGATGATAGACGACCGGTCGCTGTAACAGTTTGATTATAAGAGGTGTGTATTTTGCCGGTTGTCTTGTTTATAAGTTCGGGCAATGCATTGATATAGGTCGTCAATAGTTTTCGTAATCCTCTTATTTTCAGTATCAGGTCTACAACCGGGTGAGATAATCTGTATTTTTCCAGAATTTCTTCGGTAGTTGAATAGGCTCCGGTTTTTGTGCGTTTTGCTTTTGAGTCGATTTGTAGTTTGCCAAACAAAATTTCTCCTACCTGCATGGGTGAACTGATGTTGAACTCACAGCCGGCAAGGCGATATGTTTCACGTTCCATGTCATGCAGCCTGTCGGTGAGTTGTCGCGATAATTTTGCAAGTTCCGACACATCGATTCTTACGCCGGTATATTCCATTTCGGCAAGGACTTTTATAAATGGCAACTCGATGTCGGTTAAAAGCGACGATAATCCCTCTTTTTGCAACTCCGACTCTAAAACGTCTCGTAAATGTAATAAGACACTCGCTGTTTCACAACTTCTTTCAATAGCTTCACTTTCGGCAAGTTCTACCTGTTTGCGGCTTGTCGACGGGTTATCGTCTATGTAATCGAGAGTGTGATAATTGAGATAGGTTGCCGCAATTGTAGATAGCTGATGTTTCATCTCGGGTTGCAAAAGATAGTGAGCAACAGCTGTGTCATAGTATTTTGCTGTAAATTCTATCCCATTGTTTTTTAATATAATGTAATCTCGTTTCACGTCATGAGAAACAATGAGAGTGTCGGTGTTGGAAAACAATGGTGATACAGCATTCAACACTTCGGCTCGCTCGGCATCGCCTGTAGGTATCTTGACATAACAAGCCGGTTTGTTTGCCGGAGCAAAGGCAATGCCTTTGAGTTTTGCCGTCATTGCATCGGATCCTGTTGCGTATAAGCTTATTCCGACTTCGTTGCAACTGATGGCATAGTTGATAAGTTCTCTTATATCTGCCGGAGACTCGGTTACTTTGTAGTCTCGGGTGGAGTTCGCTTCAGTAGTATTTGCTATTGGCTGTGCAGCGTCGGTTGTTGGAATATCAAAAAGCGACATCATACCGTCGGTTGCGGGTGCTGTGACAGGCTCAATCGGCTTCGGCTCAGATTTTGCATTTGTCTTGCCGGATAAACGGCTGATAAACAATTTGAATTCCAATTCAGTGAACAATTGTATCAGACGGTCGGTATTTGTTTCCTTACGCGCCAACGATTCAATGTCAATGTCGATAGGGACATCGGTTTTTATTGTTACAAGAAATTTTGAGAATTTGATTTTTTCGGCATTTTCTACTATTTTTTCTTGTAGTTTGCCTTTGACTTTAGTTACATTTTCAAGCAAACCTTCTACCGATCCAAATTCGGTTATCAGTTTCACCGCGGTTTTTTCTCCGATTCCGGGACACCCGGGAATGTTGTCGCTTACGTCGCCTTCAAGGGCAAGCATGTCAATGACTTGAGAGGGAGATGACAATCCATAGCGTTCGCAAATCTGTTGTGGCCCGCGTATTTCAAATCCGTTTCCTTTCGTTGCCGGTCGATACATCAAAGTATTGTCTGTGACTAATTGCCCGTAGTCTTTGTCGGGAGTCATCATGTAGGTTGTGAAACCTTTTTGTTCGGCTTGACGCGCGAGCGTGCCAATCACGTCGTCGGCTTCATATCCCGGAACTTCTATTACCGGAATGTTATAAGCGGCAAGTATATCTTTGATGTATGGGAGTGATTTTGTGATGTCCTCGGGTTGAGATTCACGCTGTGCTTTATATTCGGGGTATATCTCATGTCGGAATGTCCCGCCACGCGGGTCAAAGCACACTGCGATATGCGAGGGATTTTCTTTGCGTAATATCTCGTCAAGAGTGTTGCAAAAACCGAAAATGGCAGATGTGTTTAGTCCTTTGGAGGTAATGCGCGGGGCGCGAAACAAAGCATAGTAAGCTCTATATATCAATGCGTATGCATCTAACAAGAAAAGCCTTTTGTCGTCCATTTGATATATTGTTGGTGAAATTTCCGATAAAATTACGCATAATCCTCATATTAAAACACCTTTTTATAATTTCTAATCGCTCAATTATTGCAAGTTTTACTAATTTTGCAAATTATTACAAGATATGACGACATTAGAAGCCAT
>CAZBUT010000070.1:0-1031 GCA_964495165.1 uncultured Muribaculaceae bacterium
TTGATAACCAACTGACTCTCTTTTGATTATTTTCATCGAACTCACGTTAAGTTATTATTTTGGAACAAACAAGACATTTTAACGATAAACGCAAAACTTTATAACACAGCAAGACATATCGCATTTCAAATGAGAACATTTTTTAACAACACTATTATATAAACATCATGAAAAATAGACTAACTTTACATGATTTTTGCCCATTATGCTTATTTTTTGGCGATTTGGGAATATATTAATCCAAATTAAATTTCAATGAAAAAAACTCTAAGCCTAATATCGGCTATACTACTTATTGTATTTTTTAATTCATGCGATGAAGATTGGAATCCCGATGAATTATTGAAAAACCCTACAGGAGAATTATCTCTTTCCGACATGATAATAGTGTCAGATGACAATACTGATATTATTAACGATGACTTTATAATCAGGATATTGTCAGGAGATTCTATAATTCATCAATGGAAAAAGGCTCAAACTCCAGCGACAGTAATTCTCGATAAAGGCTCATACAACCTTGATGTCGTTTCTCATGACCCATGTAATGCAGAATGGGATACCCCATACTACAAAGGAAATAAATCTTTTTCTATTGCAGAAAATGAAATAACCGAGATTACAGAAATTCAATGCTACATGGCAAGCGCCATGGTTTCAGTGAAATATAGTGATGATGTGAAAACACTTATCTCTGACGACGCGATTGTGACAGTTACAGCTCAACCATCAAACATTCTGGAATTTACAAAAGACGAAACCAGAATCGGGCACATGCTTCTTCCTGAGAATAGCTCCACTTTATCTGCAAAATTCACAGGGACTGTAGATGGAGAATATGTATCTGTTGTGCGAGCAATAACTGATGTCGCTACTGGTCAACTCATTGAAATATGTTATACATACGACGACCTTGTAAACATCGATCCAGAGAAAGCACCGGCTATTACAAGCCAGACGCTGAATCTCGATGGCATAAACACTATCACCGATGACATTGTCGCTAAAGTTGACATTTCTGCGCCTTACGG
>CAZBUT010000070.1:1131-7285 GCA_964495165.1 uncultured Muribaculaceae bacterium
CCTTTGCTCGCTATGTTTGAAGGCACCCACCAATTCCAATTGACAATTACCGACACAAAAGGGTTGACTTCTTCAAAAACTCTAACGTTTGAAGCAAAACAACTTATTGATCCAGAGAAAGCACCGGCTATTACAAGCCAAACTCTGAATCTCGACGGCGTAAACACTATCACCGATGACATTGTCGCTAAAGTTGACATTTCTGCGCCTTACGGAATTGAAATTTTCAATGTAAAAATCATTTCTGAACAACTGACCCCGGAGATGTTGCAAGATGTGGGGTTGGCTGCTGAGTTTGATTTGGCTCATCCGGGCGAGCTTGCTGAAGCGTTGAACGAACTCGGATTCCCTACAGGAGATGCCGTTCTCGGAAAAACTGAACTTGCTTTCGACATCACTGCGTTCATGCCTTTGCTCGCTATGTTTGAAGGCACCCACCAATTCCAATTGACAATTACCGACAAAGAAGGTTTGACCGTCACTAAAACTCTCACATTCCAAGCAATCTGAACTATATGAAGAAACTATATTGTATTTTATCATCACTTCTGCTTATCGCCTCAAGCACAACCAAACTAAAAGCTGAAGAACCGCAAGTTTTCACACGCGGATTAGAACAAACTACATTTGTCCCAAAAGGGCAATGGATTACAGGCGTCAGTGTTAACTACTCCCAATCTGATCAAGATCACTATCAGTTTTTTATAATTGAAGATATAACCGGCGACAACTACTCTTTTAAAGTAAGTCCGATGCTAATGTATAGCTTCAAAGACAACATGGCAGCCGGTGGAAAATTATCTTATTCAAGATCGATGACAAAACTTGAATCAGGAAATGTCATCATAGATTCAGAAACTAACTATGACGTAGATAATCTATACCGACTATCTCATAACTACTCGGCCATGGCCGCCTTCCGCAGTTATATCAGCATTGGAGCAAGCAAGCGTTTTGGCTTTTATAATGAGATACAATTGCAATTTGGTAGCGGAGAATCAAAACTTTGTGACGGCACAGGAGACGATCTTACAGGAACATTTGAACGAAGCTATAGCATCGATGTTGGAGTTGCTCCCGGCTTAATCATGTTCCTTAACAACTATTCGGCACTTGAAGTAAACGTAGGTGTATTAGGATTCAGCTACTCCCACACCAAAGCGACAACCGATCGCATTTATGTGTCTAATCGCGATAGCAAATCGGCAAATTTGCGACTTAACTTGTTTTCAATATCATTTGGCGTAGCATTTTACCTTTAAGAATTATGAAAATTATCAAAATAGTCACATTAGTTGCAATAATGGCGTTTTCATCAGTATTTGCTAAAGCCAATGATGAGAACAATGATACTAAAGTTATTGTGGGAAACGATACTGTAAGCATGATTATTCCCGAAAAAAACTTTGGACGCTATGACAGAGGTCTGAAAAATTATTTATTTATACCCAAAGGTGAATGGGCGTTTGGTCTCACTGCCTCAATGGGTGAATTTGATGCCGATGATGTGCAGATTTTGTCAGTAATGAAAGATTTTGATTTTAACGGCAAAATTTATTCAATAAAACCCTCTGCGTCTTATTTCTTCCGCAACAACCAATCAATAGGAGTCAAATTCAATTATACACAAGCCGATGCCGATTTGGCAAATATGGCAGTCGATTTTGACGATGATTTAAACTTTGAAATAAAAGATGTTTCGTATGACTATCGTACATACTCAGCAGCCATTTTCTACCGCAATTATATCGGACTCGGAATGGATAAACGTTTTGCAATATTCAACGAAATTGCATTGAATATAGGAGGTGGTGAATCAAGATTTAAACGTTATTACAACAATGTTTTAAGTGACACAAAAACCGACATATTCGAGACAAGCCTCAACTTCAGCCCGGGTGTGTGTATGTTTATAATGGACAACGTCAGTGTAAACGTATCATTTGGAGTACTCGGACTTTATTTGCGAGACGAAAAACAAAAGACAAACGGCATTGACGAAGGTTCAAGATTTTCAAGTGGAGCCAATTTCAAGTTCAATGTATTCAATATTAATTTCGGAATAGGTGTTCACATCTAACGGTTTAAGGCATTATTTATGAAAGCAAGCATAAAACTCAAAACTTTTGCAACGGCAAGCATTATTATATCGGTTATTATATTAACCGGCTGTATTAAAAATGACATTCCATATCCTCGTATTCAGCCCAATTTCACATCATTTGTTGTGGAAAATGAATTGCGTTCATCGAGTATCGACACGGTTAAACGCACTGTCACAGTCTATCTCAATGAAACAGCTGATATACAAAATGTAAATGTGACCAAATATGAAATAAGCCCTGAAGGGTCTACAATTTCAAGTGGTAGTTTATCAGGAGGTCTTAACCTGGGAAAAACAATGACTGTCACATTACAATTGTATCAAGATTATATTTGGACTATCACGGCAATACAAAATATTGACCGCTATTTTACTATCGCCAACCAAATCGGATCAGCAGTCATCGATGTTCCGGCTCATCGTGTTGTTGCCTATCTTCCTACAGGTAGTGATTTGAAAAATGTGACAGTTACCGGAATAAAACTTGGCGGAGAAAAATCAGTTATGACACCCGACATAAACAACGCTACAATTGATTTTACATCACCTGTAGAAATAAACGTTTCTGATCATGGTCGCACCGAAACGTGGACCATATTTGTTCAGACATCAACAAGCAACGTCTCTACCGGTCGTGTTGACGCATGGACCAATGTTGCATGGTTACATGGAACGGCAGAAGTCGGACAAAACAACGGATTTGAATACCGCAAAGCCACTGAATCGGAATGGAATAAACTACCTGAAAGTTGGATCACCCATAACGGAGGCAACTTTACCGGACGGCTCATTCATCTTGAAGCAAACACCGAATATGTAGCTCGCGCATACTCCAACAACGAAGTTGGAGCCGAAATCACCTTTACAACAGGTAGCATCATCGGACTTCCCAATCCGTCTCTCGACGATTGGCATTTGTCGGGCAAAGTGTGGAATCCTTGGACATCAGATGGCACGTCTTTCTGGGATACAGGCAACAAGGGTGCTACGACACTCGGTGATAGCAATACTATACCCACTGAAGATATTCCCGAAGGTCTTACCGGTAAAGCGGCAAAACTTGAGACTAAATTTGTTGGCATCGCATCTGTAGGCAAACTTGCAGCAGGCAATCTTTTCACAGGTGTATATTATAAGACCGATGGAACAAACGGAATTCTTAAATTCGGACGAGAATTTACAGAACGCCCGACGAAACTCACCGGTTACTTCAAATACAATTGCGCAACAATCAACCGCACATCAAAAGAATTTACTCATCTGAAAGAGCGCCCCGATACCGGAACAATATACATCGCTCTTGCCGATTGGGACGAACCATTGGAAATCAGAACAAATCCAAACAATCGACAACTATTTGACAGCAACGCGCCTGAAATCATTGCATACGGAGCACTCGAATGGGGAGAGACAATAAGCCAATATACCCCATTTGAAATAGAGCTACAATACCGCGACACGCAACGTAAACCTAAATATATTTTGGTTGTTGGCTCAGCCAGCAAATACGGAGACTATTTCACTGGCGGAGATGGCAGCATCCTTTACATCGACGACCTCCAACTCCACTACGACTACTGATCATGGCAAGTTTCCTGCAAGTTGAAAATCTCACTAAAAGTTATGGCGACCGCATATTATTTGCAGATGTCACTTTTGGTGTAAGCGAAGGCGAAAAAATAGGTATTATTGCTAAAAACGGCACAGGAAAAAGCACGTTACTTAATATTATAAGCGGGAAAGAAACTCCTGATAGTGGGAAAATCACATTTCGCAATGACTTGCGTGTAAGTATTCTTGAACAGATGCCCGTTTTTCCCGACGGAACGACGGTTTTAGAAGCATGTACCCATAGTGACAGCAATATAGCCAAAACCATAAGCCAATATGAACACGCATTATCCACCGGAGACAGCAAAATCATCAATGAGGCAATTCACCAAATGGACACAGATGGAGCTTGGGATTATGAGGACAGGCTTAAACAATTGCTTACACAATTGAAAATTGCAGATCTCAACGTTGCAATTAACACCTTATCGGGCGGACAACGCAAACGCGTGGCTCTTGCCCGTGTTATTCTTGATGACCCCCAATTGATTATTCTTGACGAACCGACCAATCATCTTGACATCGAAATCATCGAATGGCTTGAAGACTATCTAAAAAGGTCGAGAGTAACGTTGCTAATGGTTACACATGACAGGTATTTTCTTGACAGGGTGTGCAACAAAATTATCGAAATTGAGAACAAGCAAATATACTCTTATGACGGAAATTACAATTATTATTTGCGCCGTCGACAAGAGCGTATAGATGCCATGACAGCCGAACTTGCGAAAGTCAAAAATACTCTAAGGCGAGAACAAGAATGGATGAGCCGTCAACCTCAAGCACGAGCAGGCAAAGCAAAATTTCGCATCGACCAATTCTATGACTTGAAAGATCGGTCACGCGCCAATTACAAAGATGAGAACGTTTCTCTTAATGTAAAATCATCATACATCGGCTCTAAAATATTTGAAGCCTCAGGGATATCTAAACGTTTTGGTGAGAAGGTGATACTTGATGACTTTAACTACACATTTGCTCGTTACGAAAAACTTGGTATTATTGGAGCAAATGGCGCAGGAAAATCAACATTCATTAAACTTTTGCAAGGAATTATTCCGAGCGACAGCGGTGAGTGGAATGTTGGGGAAACCGTAAAATTTGGATATTACAGCCAAGACGGAATAAAATTTGACGAAAACAAACGCGTAATCGATGCGATTACTGAAATAGCGGAAGATGTCGTAATAAACGGAGACCGCCACTACTCTCCTATGCAATTTCTGCAACACTTCTTGTTTTCACCTGCCGACCAACAGAAGTATATTCACACTTTAAGCGGAGGTGAACGTTGTCGGCTTCACCTTGCTTATGTGTTAATGCTCTCACCAAACTTTCTGATACTCGATGAGCCGACAAACGATTTAGACATTGTGACCCTCGGCATTCTTGAAGAATACCTCTGTTCATTCAAAGGGTGTCTTATCGTCATATCCCACGACCGATATTTTCTCGATAATATAGTCGATCATCTGTTTGTTTTCGAGGGCAACGGCAATATTAAAGACTTTCCGGGCAATTATTCGGAATATCGCACATGGCTCACAGAACACAATAAACTCCTTGCTACTGAGACCACAAAAAAACAGATCAAAGCAACAGAACGCCCCAGAACCGAACGACAACACAAATTATCGTTTAAAGAGCGCAAAGAGTTTGAACAACTATCCATTGAACTTGACCAACTCAATGCCGAAAAAAAAGCTCTCGACGAGTTGTTCAATAGCGGTCAGGAAATTCCTGATATAATCGAGAAGTCGGCTCGTTACAACGACTTGAAAGATATTCTTGACGAAAAAGAACTTCGTTGGCTCGAACTTTCCGAAAAAGAATAATTCATAGGCACCTCCGACGTCACTAAATACGTTTTTTAGAAATTTGGCGTTATAATTGTTACAGACTATTGACACATAAAACCTCTATAATATGAACAAAGCATTAATAACAATACTCACTCTAACTACTTTCATTTTATCAACATCGGGTTGTTCTTTATTGCAAAACAACACAAAGACTATTTCTGTACCGGTATCACAAAATAATGCGACAGAAACACAATCAGGTAAAGCCTCACGAGCCGATAAAAAGAAAACCAAGAAAAAAAATAGCAAGAAAACCAATGCAATGCCAAAAGGTAATGTATCGCAACAATCGTCAACGACAAATATCAGCCAGATTTCTGACGACCTATTAAGTGGAGAATGGATTATATATGAAGTAAACCTCGAAAAAATAGAAGGAGAAGAACGTCCATACATCTATTTCAACATTCCCAACCACCGTTTTTATGGATCAAATGGTTGTAATACTATAAACGGTGATTTTTCTGTTAAAGCCGATTCTATTTCACTTAGCAACATTATTTCAACACAAAAAGCCTGTCACGATGCCCCATATGAGTACCAAATAAATTATGCTCTTGGACAAATCACAAAATAC
>CAZBUT010000071.1:0-7279 GCA_964495165.1 uncultured Muribaculaceae bacterium
CTGCATTCATGGCTCTTGGTATGATGCTCCCCGGTATGGCCGCAGGTTGGATCAAAGAAAGCCTCTTGGGCAACTCTTACGTAATGTTCTTTTGGTGGGTACTCGCTTGTAATTTGGCTACATGGGTTGTTACAGCTCTTGTTCGTCGTCACATCGACCCCAAATATGGAGCTAAAGAAGCACAAACAAAAGAGTAATTAAGACACAGATGAAATCTATGTTGAAAAAAATAATGACGCTTGCCATTGCCCTTGTGGCAATGGCGGCTTCTGCTCAGGTCAAACCGGGTGTCGAGGTTTTGCGCGACGGCGGTTTTGAGCAGTTGAAAGGCAAACGCGTTGGCTTGATTACAAATCCCAGCGGTGTCGACAACAATCTTGTATCGACTATCGACATCATCGCCGGTGCGCCCGATGTGAAGCTCACGGCTCTTTACAGCCCTGAACATGGCGTGCGTGGTGACGTTCATGCCGGCGCAAAAGTTGATACCTATGTCGACTCAAAGACCGGTGTTAAAGTTTATTCGTTATATGGCAAAAACAAGAAGCCGTCGGCAGAAATGCTCGCCGATGTCGATGTGCTTGTCTATGACATTCAAGACAACGGTTGCCGCTCGTTCACATTTATCAGCACAATGGGATTGTGCATGGAAGCATGTGCCGAACATGGCAAGGAGTTTATGGTTCTTGACCGCCCCAATCCATTGTCGGGCTTGAAAGTTGAGGGTAACTTGGTTGAAGACGGATTTTATTCATTGGTAAGCCAATTCCCCATACCATATCTCTATGGCTTGACTCCCGGTGAACTTGCTTTGATGCTCAACGACGGAATGTTGAAAGACGGCAAGTCAACCAAATTGACTGTTGTCCCCATGCAAGGCTGGCACCGTTATATGACTTTTGACCAGACCGGTATGCCATGGATTCTTCCGTCACCTCACCAGCCATATCCCCAATCGGCTGTTTATTATCCCACGACAGGCATTATCGGTGAGTTGTACAACATCTCGATAGGAGTGGGCTACACAATGCCGTTCCAATTGATATGTGCTGCGTGGATCGATGCCGATAAATTCTGTGACCGTCTCAATGCTTTGAATCTCAAAGGCGTTGTGTTCCGTCCCATTCACATAAAACCCTTCTACAGCATGGGTAAAGGTGAAAATATCCAAGGTGTGCAATTGTATGTTACCGATGTGCTCGATGCCGATTTGACAATGGTGCAGTTCCATGCAATGGAAGTGTTGGCAGAGTTGTACCCCGATCATCGTCTCCTTGACGAAGACGGACAAGGCACATTGGGAAATCGTTGGAACATGTTTGACAAGGTTTGCGGAACCGATCAAATCCGTCTTCGTTTCTCTAAAAATTATAAAGTCGCCGACATAATCGACTATTGGAACAAAGATGTTGACGCATTTAAGGAGAAATCAAAAAAATATTATCTGTATAATTAAGATTTAATAAAAGTCACTTATGGAATTGTCATATAAGCAGTATATTGACGATATCAAAAATGTAATTGCGCAAGAGCGCATATATACCGATGATTTACGATGTCTCGCATGGGGTACCGATGCCGGATTTTACCGTAAGATACCTCAAATAGTTATCCGCTCCAAAAATGAGGAGGAAGTGTCACATCTGCTTGCAATGGCAAGCAAGCAGAAACTTCCGGTGACTTTCAGAGCGGCCGGAACAAGTTTGTCGGGACAAGCCATCAGTGACTCGATACTTATAGTAGCGGGCAAGCATTGGGAGGATTATAAAATCGCTCCCGATGCGTCCACTATTACACTTCAGCCCGGTATAATCGGAAGCCGGGTAAATGAATATCTGAAGCCCTATGGCCGCATGTTTGCTCCCGACCCCGCATCAAAAAACTCGGCAATGGTGGGAGGTATTGTTATTAATAATGCTTCGGGAATGAATTGTGGCACTCATGCCAATAGCGATAAGATATTAAAGTCGGTGCGCATCGTTTTTGCCGACGGAACGGTGCTTGATACAGGCGACGATCGTTCAAGACAGGTCTTTGCCCGACTCAAACCCGATTTCATCGACGGCATAATGAAATTGCGTGATGAAATATGTGCCGATAAAGAGTTGGTAGAACGCATTTTGTATAAATACGGCATAAAAAACGTAACGGGATTGAACCTGTTGCCGTTTGTCATTTTCCGTGACCCGTTTGACATTATAGCCCATTCGATGGTGGGCTCAGAGGGTACACTTGCGTTCTTGTCGGAAATCACGGTAAATACATCACATCTCTATCCTTGCTCAGCAAGCGCCATGCTTTATTTCAGCGATTTAAAAGAAGCGTGCAAAGCCGTTGTGGCAATGAAAAAAGGTCCGGTCTTCGGAGCTGAGCTTTTGGATAAAAAATCATTGTCGGCAGTTAACGACACAACCGGTGAAAACCTCACTGCGGTTTTGACCGAAACAAAAGCCGATACGCCTGAAGAGTTGCAAGCAAATATAGAGGCTATTCTTGAAATACTCAAACCATTTAATCTGTTTAAACCTGCCTATTTCACCGACAAGCCCGAAGAATATTCTCAATATTGGAAAATACGTTCAGGAATATTCCCGTCGGTAGGTGGCACACGTCCATTGGGAACCACTGTGCTTATCGAAGATGTGGCATTCCACATTGAGGATTTGCCGGAGGCTACTGTCCAATTGCAGGCATTGTTGCAGGAAAACGGATATAATGACGCTTGTATCTATGGACATGCGCTTGAGGGTAATTATCATTTCATCATTTCCCAAGCGTTTGATTCGCAAGCTGAAATCGATAGATATAAAGGTTTGATGCTTGCAGTAGAGCAACTTGTTGTAGACAAATATGACGGGTCGTTGAAAGCAGAGCATGGCACCGGTCGCAATATGGCTCCGTTTGTAGTGAAAGAATGGGGCGAAAAGGCTTGGTCGTACATGAAACGCATTAAAGAACTCTTTGACCCGCAAAATATACTCAACCCCGGCGTTATCTTCAATGATGACCCCGAGTGTTATATCAAAGCACTTAAACCCATGCCACTCACAAACCGCCACGTCAATAAGTGCATCGAATGTGGTTTCTGTGAGGTAAATTGCGTATCTTGCGGATATTCGATGTCGGCTCGCCAGCGTGTTGTTGTTCAGCGCGAAATAGCGCGACTCAGAACATCGGGCGAAGACCCGCAGAGGTTGCACCGCTTAGTGTCGCAATTTAAAGAATTGGGCGATAATACATGTGCCGGTGACGGGCTTTGCAGCACGTCTTGTCCCATGGGAATCAACACCGGCGAGATGATTCATGACTTGCGTCAGGAAAATCTGCCCCCTACAGGCTTTGGCTACAAAGTGGGTAACTTTGCCGCCAACAATCTGAGCTTGATTACCGGAGTTTTGCGCCCGGTATTGTCGGTTGCTAATGTTGCAGGCAGCGTGCTCGGCGAGGGTGGGGTAAATGCCATTGGCGGTGCATTGCACAAAGTGGGAGTGCCGTTGTGGACATCGACACTGCCCGGTGCGTTCTATTCTCCTAAGGAAAAACCTGAGCAAGCGGCAAAGAAAGTCGTTTATTTCCCGAGCTGTATAAATCAAACGATGGGTGTTTCAAGCGAGAAAGGCAAGAAAGTCGCACCACTTGTCGACACTATAATAAAACTTTGCAACAAAGCCGGATATGAGGTGATATTCCCCGACGGAATGAAAAATCTGTGTTGCGGCATGATTTGGGAAAGCAAGGGTATGCCCGACATTGCCGATCGCAAGACTGCCGAACTTGAACAAGCGTTGCTCAAAGCATCGGAAAATGGTAAATATCCCGTGCTTTGCGACCAGAGTCCATGTTTGCACCGTATGCGTGACCACATCAAGAGTATGCATTTGTATGAACCTGCCGAGTTTATACATGACTTCCTTGCTCCGCACTTGGAATTCACTCCAATCGACGATGCGGTAGCTGTACATGTCACCTGCTCTTTGCGTCGCATGGGACTTGCCGACAAGATTATCAATCTTGCCCGCATGTGTTCTCGCAATGTTGTTGTGCCTACAGAAATCGGCTGTTGCGCGTTTGCCGGCGACAAAGGCTTTATGTTGCCTGAGTTAAACAAATATGCATTGCGCAAGCTGCGCCCGCAGATTGAGAAAGCCGGGGTGAAACATGGCTATTCCAATAGCCGTACCTGTGAAATAGGTCTTTCAACCAATAGCGGCATACCTTATAAGTCTATTGCATATTTGGTTGACGGTTGTACAAAATCTAAAAAATAAATCGATATGACTGAAACAGTAAAGAAACCCAAGCAAAGATTACTCGCTCTTGATATATTGAGGGGTATCACCATTGCCGGAATGATTCTTGTGAATAATCCCGGTTCATGGGGACATTTGTATGCGCCGTTGGCTCATGCCCCTTGGCATGGATTGACACCAACCGATTTGATATTCCCGTTTTTCATGTTCATCATGGGTATATCTACATTTATATCGATGCGCAAGTTTGAGTTTAAATTTTCATGGCCTCTTTTTGTAAAGATTATCCGCCGCACGGTGGTGATATTCGCCATAGGGCTTGCTATTGCATGGTTCAGCCGTTTGTGTTACGGACTCGCCGGTGGCAAATCGTTGCTTGAAGCCGCCAACTCGTTTGAGACGATACGCATTCTCGGTGTGATGCCGCGACTTGCATTGTGCTATTGCTTTGCTTCTGTCATAGTGCTTGCATTGCGTTGCCGTCACATTTTGTGGGTAGTTGCCACTTTGCTTGTGGGCTATGGCGTGACGTTGCTGTTGGGCAATGGATTGGCTTTCTCAGAAGACAACATCGTGTCAATCATTGACCGTGCCATTCTCGGTGTCGACCACATGTATAAAGACACGGTCGACGGAGTGAGATTGGCTATCGACCCCGAAGGCCTTTTAAGCACGATACCTTCTATCGCCCATGTACTCATAGGATTTTGGGCAGGTATGAAAATGATGGAAGTGAAAGACATCAACATGCGTGTCAACCGCTTGTTTATCATCGGCGCGATATTGATGTTTATCGGCTTCTTGTTTGATTATGCAATTCCTATCAACAAAAAGCTTTGGACTCCGACATTTGCGCTTGTGACATGCGGACTCGCCTCTACGTTGCTCGCGTTGCTCATTTGGATTATAGACATCAAAGGTTATAAAAAATGGTGCCGTTTCTTTGAAGCGTTTGGCATCAATCCGTTGTTTATGTATGTCCTTGGCGGCGTGCTTGGCATCTTGTTTGCAACAATCAAGATTGGCGGCACATCTATCAAGGGATATATTTATAACGATTTCTTGTTGAATGCGCTTGGTGATGCTACTTTGGCGTCATGCCTGTATGCAATCATCTTTATTGCAATCAACTGGTGTATTGGATACGTATTATATAAAAATAAAATATACATAAAGATATGAAATTAATAGCAGACTGTGGCAGCACCAAAATCCAGTGGTGTGCCGTTGAAGACGGTAAAGTAGTAAAAGAGTTCTTTACCCCCGGTATGAATGCGGTGATGCTCACCGAAGAAGAAATGACAGCTCGCATGGCGGCTGAGTTGAAACCCGAAGTAGAAGGCTTCACTTTTGAAAGCATCTATTTCTATGGTGCCGGCTGTATCAATGATGATGTGTGTGGCAACGTGCGCCGTGCAATTGCAGCCAACGTTCCGGCTCCTGTGATTGAAGTATATACCGACCTCCTTGCAGCCGCTCGCGCTTTGTTTGGCAAAGAAGCAGGTATCGCTTGTATCCTCGGCACAGGTTCAAACTCTTGCTACTACGACGGAGAAAAGATTGTCGACAATGTGTCTCCGCTCGGTTATATCCTTGGCGATGAGGGTAGTGGTGCCGTTCTCGGCAAGTTGCTCGTGGGCGACGTGTTGAAAAAACAACTTCCTGAACATCTTTGCGAGAAGTTCCTCGCTCAATATGACCTCGACCGCATGAAAATCATTCAGAAGGTTTACCGCGAACACCCTGCCAACCGCTTCCTTGCATCGGTAACTCGCTTCCTCATTGAAAACATCGAGGAACCTGCTGTACACCGCCTTGTGTTGAACGCTTTCAAAGCATTCTTTGTGCGCAACATTGCCAACTATGCCAACTATAAAGATTATAGTATTAACTTCGTTGGCTCAATCGCTTATTACTACCGTGATGTGCTCGAAGAAGCTGCTACGGCTGTCGATTGCAAAATAGGCAAAATACTTCAAGCTCCTATGGAAGGTCTCATTGCCTACCACTCATAATGTATAACTGTTAAAACTATAAATACAATGGCTTTTGTAAAAATCAGTGAACAATCTTCACTATATAACGACTTGGAAAAGAAGTCGGTTTTGGAAATCTTGACCGACATCAACAACGAAGACAAGAAAGTGGCTCTTGCTGTGGAAAAAGCGATTCCGGCTATTGAGAAACTTGTTACCGAAATTGTTAAGCGCATGAAAAAAGGCGGTCGCATCTTCTATATGGGTGCCGGCACTTCAGGTCGTCTTGGTGTGCTCGACGCATCTGAAATTCCGCCTACATACGGTATGGATCCTTCTTTAGTTATCGGTCTCATCGCCGGTGGCGACACTGCATTGCGCAATCCGGTTGAAAGTGCCGAAGACGATACTGCCCAAGGCTGGAAAGACCTCCAGGCATTTGACATCAACGACAAAGATACCGTTATCGGTATTGCCGCATCGGGTACAACTCCCTATGTTATCGGTGCGCTCAACACTTGTCGCGAACATGGCATCTTGACTGCCGCTATTACATCAAACCCCGATGCTCCCATTTCTCAAGCTGCCGACATCGCTATCGAAATGGTTGTAGGACCTGAATATGTTACCGGCAGCTCTCGCATGAAATCGGGTACAGGTCAAAAGATGATCTGCAACATGATTACTACTTCTGTTATGATTCAAATGGGTCGCGTAAAAGGCAACAAAATGGTGAACATGCGGTTGTCTAATGCCAAACTCGTTGACCGTGGCACTCGCATGGTTGTTGAGGAACTTGGTCTTCCCTACGAAGAAGCTAAGCGTCTTCTTCTCCTTCACGGCGAAGTGAAGCGTGCGTGCGACGCCTACCGTGCAGAAAACGCATAACATTCCCCCCCATATAGCATAAATGAGAGAAACCCTTTTTGCCGGTTTCTCTCATTTTTTTTATTACTGTCCGCTAAACACGTGAACTCCCTCCCAACTTGCTGAAATATAAAGTTGGGAGTTATTTTCATATCAGACAAGCCCCTCTTATGAGCTTATTACCTC
>CAZBUT010000072.1:0-7261 GCA_964495165.1 uncultured Muribaculaceae bacterium
CATGTAACGCCTGACGCGGACAAATACTGAAACAATTTGATACAAACTGCTTATATTTGGCAGTTGTAGTGCCACGCAAAATCTCATCGCCGCCATAACGGGCATCACACAATAACGGGTGACCGATATGCTTCATGTGAACACGTATCTGATGTGTACGTCCGGTTTCCAAACGGCATTTCACAACCGACACATACCCCAACGGCTCTATCACCTCATAATGGGTAACTGCATGTTTTCCGTAATCTCCGGCAGGAAATACAGCCATTTGCAGCCGGTCTTTAAGACTACGTCCGATATTGCCTTCGATTCGTCCGATTGGAGGATTGGGAATACCCCACACGACTGCGACGTATTCACGTTTTGTCGTTTTGTTGAAAAACTGCTTTCCAAGCGCAGTTTTTGCATCGGGAGTTTTGGCCACAACCAACAGACCCGATGTATCTTTGTCTATTCGATGCACAAGCCCAAGACGTGGGTCATTTACATCATAGTCGGGATTATCTCTGAAGTGATAAGCCAACGCATTTACAAGCGTTCCATGATAATTGCCATGCCCGGGATGTACGACCAACCCGGCAGGCTTATTCACGACAAGCAAATGTCGGTCTTCATATACTATATCAAGCGGTATATCCTCTGCTATTATCTCAAGTTCATAACGGGGTCTATCCATCACCACGCTCACAACATCGAGCGGTTTCACGCGGTAATTTGATTTGACGGCTTTGCCGTTGACCAATATACAGCCGGCATCAGCAGCCTGTTGTATGCGATTGCGTGAAGATTTTTCTATACGGGCTACTAAAAACTTATCGACCCGCAGTAGAGTCTGCCCCTTATCAGCAACAAATCTGAAGTGTTCATATAACTCATTACCGTCTTCCGATTCTACTATTGCAGAATAGTCTATCTCAATATCATCGCTTTCTATATCGTCTGACATACAATCACGGTTTAAGGAAATCATCTACGTTTTCTATCTCCGTATCAATCAGCGTACTGTCGTTTTCCTCAATTCCCCGCCCCACTTCTATCGTGAGCGAAGCTGTGATAGGCACGCGCATTCCTGCACTAATAGGCAATCCGTTATACTTCACGCTCATCACCAAATCTTTATACTCCGACGGCACTTCTACAACTCTTATGTCTGTTATACCAAGCCCTTCGATTATAGATTGAGCCTGACGCAAAGATATATCGGTAAGATTTGGCACTGTTACTGCTCTTGGCGAAAAGGCGTTGATAGTAACGTAGACAGCACGTTCGGGTTTTACCTTAGAACCTGCTTTAGGAACTTGTTCCACTACCTGCCCCGGAGCAACGGCATTACTGAATATTGAATCTGACAATATCGGTTGCAAATCACTCGCGACAAGCACCTCTGCCGCCCTTTCATAAGTCATGCCTTTCAGGTCGGGGACTTCCCGGTAAACTCCGTGACCGGTCCATGAATCAAGCCACAGCAAAGCGATCCACACCAAAACACACCCTGTCAACAGAATATATATCAAATTGGCGATTATCGGGTGCTTTTTAAGAAATGCTATTATGGAACTAAAAAACTTTTTCACTTGTTATCGTCAGTATTATTGTATCATGCGGCACTATTACCGCAATTTCACTGCAAATCTACAAAAAAACAGTGTAATATCCGATAGTTGCATATAAAAAGAGCGCAAACTCCATAAAAAGTTGCGCTCTTGGATTGTTTGTTTCGCGTCATTTAGCAGACGCGCTTATTGTCTTACTTTATAACCACTTTTTCTGTCACGTGTTCGCCGGCTACAATTGCACTGACGATATAAACACCCGACGGCACGTTAAGCTGCAATGCAGTAACATCATTTTCATTGGCAACAACTGTTCCCGCTACATTATATACTACGACTTGTGCTTTTTCGGCAAATGAAACCGTATTTCCGGCGATGTTCATAAGTTGCTGACCGGCGATGTCATCTATACCGCTCACGCTTGTATCGACCAACTCATATGCGCAAATACCATTTCCGGGTACAAAAAGATACAATATACCACGACTTTCGCTTACAGGTAAATAGTCGGCATGGGCTTGGTATGTTTCACTTTTAACCGATCCCAAGCCGTCTTTGGGCAATGTCCACATAAGTTCCATAGATTTGAAACTCATTTCGGAATCGGTTTTAACCACATTGAAAGCATAACCGATTGGGCTATTATAAACAGAATAAGGATAAACTACATAGTTAACACCATTAAGCGTAAAGAACGTACCGCCGTTTGCTTCCTTTCCTATCGGTTCAAGAGAAGTATTGTCGGCAAACGAACCGGTCATAGTTGCTGTAGTTCCAAAATTATAACGGGTCAAATACGTAGTACCGCCATTCACAAAAAACGAATTGTCACCAACCGGTATCACCTGCGGAGCTGTTCCCAAATTACCGGCATCGGCAGGATACAACGATGCCAGAGTGCAAGTTTCTTCTGATTTCTGTACTCCGTTTTCAAAAGTCCAACGCA
The DNA here is from genome assembly GCA_964495165.1 of uncultured Muribaculaceae bacterium. Classification (GTDB taxonomy): domain Bacteria; phylum Bacteroidota; class Bacteroidia; order Bacteroidales; family Muribaculaceae; genus RGIG4079. Next base: position 2,500 of record CAZBUT010000072.1, read on the forward strand.
CAACTTTTGTCGCATTACGCGGAGCTATATACAACTTGAAATTGCCGGCAACGACATCTCCTGTCACAGCGACATGGTCAATGCGAGCCGATGTATCAAACGAAGGAACTACCGATGCCAATTGAGTTAATGCGCCTGTTTCAGTATCGACACGCCATACCATCAATGAATTCTGAGATGCTTTGATTGTCATATTGGCAATACAGATATTACCTTTTGAATCCTTGATGACATTGTTACAAGGATAATAACCGACCTTGCCCTCGTCACCAAGAATCAAGTCACTTACTATTTCACCGGTATTCTGATCAAATTTACGCAGATAGATTGTTGCTCCGGTTGAATTTTCAGAACGGCCTGCCATATACACGTAGTCGCTACCCACACAGAACGAGCGGTTTAATGAACCGGATTCTGCCAATGTAATATTATTATAATTTTTATCTACCGAACGGAACCAAATGCTATTCACTCTGATATTGCCGGTCTCTTGATATGAAGCATTGTCTTTATCTATCTTGATTGAATAATCGGGTTCAAAATTACCGACTACAACTTTGGTTATACTAAATGAGCGGACATCTGACACGGTATTTGTATGATGCTTGCCACCGGTTATAACTCTCCAATAGAATGTACCTTTGCCGAGCAAAAAAATCACCATATCCTGAGTGGTTGATGTCAATATCTTGGAATATTTCACTGTTTCAAAATCTGACGATGTCGAAATTTCAAGTGTATATTGGTCACATTCTACTGCACTCCATTCCAAAGTAAAATCGGCATCTATATCGGCGCCGTTATCAGGAGAAAGCAACTCTGTTTTGGGAGCAGCAGGACGTGCTGGAGTTTTAAATGTCTCAATTGCGCTGACGCTTTCAAGTTTCTTGGACTGCGCCACACGCACACGCCAATAATATGCAACAGTTGATTCCAAATCGCCTAAATCGACTTCCACAGAGTTGGTTGTAATATTTTTGGCCTGATACTTTATTGTTGTAAAATCTGCATCATCGGCAATCTCGATAGTATAAGTTGCATCAGCTACATTGCTCCATGAAAATGTCTGAATCCATTCACATGTTGCACCGTCAACAGGGGCTATCAACGTAGTCGCTTCCGACTCTCCTTCGGGATAATTAACCACTGCCGGTTCATGTTCCTTACTATACCCGTCAAATATACAAACGACATACCAGTAATTGTTTTGCTTATCCGCATCAAGAGTATATGAAGTGCCATACACCACTTTTTGCAAATATTGTCCGTCAAAGCCGTCTCCGTCGGCCGATTTTGCCTCGTCGATTGTTACAGACATTGGCATCGCGTAAACCGTATAACGTATTATCGAGTTGTCATTTTTTGTTTCCTTCCACGAAAGTGTACCATTTGAATAAGCCAAATCATCAACCTGCCCATAATTTACACCTGACTTCCACGTGATTTCGGGAGATAATGCTTTAGTGGAATATACTTCATCGGCAAGTTTTGAACAATAGTTTTTCAGAGTGTTGGAGTTATAATAAATTGCTCCGCAATTATTGTTTTTTGCATATTCACGATTGATTTCCACCTGTTTGATGATTTCGTTTGCGCCCCAACCTGTATTATTAACTTTATACGATGCCTGACTTATATAGCAATGGCAGTTAAAAATTTCTGCTACATCGCTCCACCAATGTGTAAGTGCTCCGTAAGCATTGGTGCTGTGGGTTGTTTCCCAATAAAGCTGTGGAGCGATAAAATCTATTGTACCGTCATGCATCCATGTCAACGGGTCGGCATAGATTTGGTCATATTGCCAATCGCTTGCCGTTGAGCCGTAAGACGACAGAGTCGGCAATCCATATTTGCTCGCCGATTTATATGACACTCCGGCCGGACCGATACCGAAACGCACATCAGGGCGCAATTCTTTAATGGTTTCATAACAGTCTTTCACCATTTTATTCACATTGGCACGACGCCAGTCACCTATGCTGAGGGTAGTTCCGCTGGCTTTGTAATCATCATAATCGGGGGCAGAAGAGGTTTCTGTTGTTCCACCTCCGGGATAGAAATAGTCGTCAAACAGAAGTCCGTCGATAGCGTAATTGTTCACAAGTTCTTTAACGACATTTATAAATAACTCACGCGTCTCAGGCAGAGCCGGATTGAATGTATAAAAGTTTCCGGCATCATTGGAGATTATCATATCTTTTTCAAGCCATTCTTTATCCATATCTGTCGACCACTGAGTGCCGGTTGTCCAACGATAAGGATTAAGCCATACATACGCTTCAAGACCGCGTTTGTGACATTCTTCTACAAAATAGGCAAGCGGATCCCAGCCTGGAGAAGTTCCGCGCTTGCCGGAAATATAACTTGACCATGGAGCATACTCCGAAGGATACATTGCATCGGCCATAGAGCGCACATGAAGGCATGTTCCGGTCATGTTCCACGCTTCAAATTTGTCAAGATAGGCAAGAAGTTCCTGCTTTTGCGCAGCTTGAGCGCTTGCTGTAGTTCCTTTTGTTGAAGGCCAGTCAATATTGCTGACAGTCGTCAACCATGATGAGCGGAATTCGCGCTTGGGATTAGCGGCAAACGCGTTACCCGCAACAGTGGCAAGCAATACTGCCGCCACACACAATTGTTTCAAAGTTTTAAGCATAATTATGGTTATATCAGGTTTGATTAATTTTCAATGAACAGAATATTCTTGCAGCAACGGCAATAATTTCTCGGCAAAACGCTGAAAAGCTGCATCGGTGAAATGATAATTATCCACTGTACCTTCAACATCTTCGCCAAGCACATCTTCGCCTTTCATGTAATAAAGATATTTGTCACCGGCTGCAACGCGGGCTTCATAAAACGCACGCAACGCCTCGTTTTTCTCCTTCAACGCAGACATAACATCGGCTTTGAATCTCGAAATCGGGAAATAGGGACTCTCGATAAACAAAATTGGCACATCGGGGCGAGAGCCGCGCAAAGCATTGTAAAAGGCGTCTATATTATTTTTAAACCGCTCAGTTGTGTTGTTTGGCATACAGTCGATCACATACAGCCCGGCATTTTCTACCGAAGCCATAAACTGTGCTATTTCCACATCGAGTTTGGCATTTCCGCTGAAACCGAGATTTATTATTTCACGGTTCATCATGCGTCCGAGTATATTGGTATGCGCCATTCCCGCCCGAGTAGCACAACCGCCCTGCAAGATACTTGTACCATACATCACAATCGGCTTCTTTCGGCATGGCAGGTCTATTTTGTTTTTGCCTATCACAGCCGACGAGTCGATGCCAATGTAAAGACTGTCTATACCGTCATACAACGGCAAATACAACATATACTCACGGTCTTCGGCTGTCAATCCGTCTACAACGCTATAGGTCGTGTTATGGTTGTTTTGAAGCGGACGCACACTGTTGAGAAATGTCCAACTGCTGTCGGGTTGCATCACATACATATCCAATCCGCGTATTCCGGTTGGTGTCATATGGTTCATGTTAAACTTTTTCAGCGATTTCCATTTCACACTCAACGCTGTGGTATTTGACGAGAATCTCAAATACAGCCCTGCAGTGTTTGACCCCAAGTCAAACAAATCGGGACGCAAACTGTCTTTCATCTCGTCGGGCAATCGCTTCCATGGATTGGTGTCATCTTCCACCACAGTGCCATACAATGGCAATTGGCGGGCGTCATAATAAACGAGTCCGGTAGCGTGGCTTGCCACTGCAAACATAAGCGCTATAATCGCAAACAAATTTTTCATGCTATTAATCTACTAATTACAAATGAAGTACAAAGATAAACCCTCAAAAGCAATCACGCACAATTACTTCCTACAAACAATCGCCAAATTAGCTTTTTTAACAAATCTATCCGATTCCCGTAACCAATTTTATTACCTGATTATACATCGGCTATCCGTCAAAATGCATACTTTTACTCATCGTTGTTTTAGCCATGTATAAAAACCGCTAAGCAACCACAAAGGGCTGAATCCGGCATGTGGAATCAGTTCTAATTTTTATTCTCTCAAAAAACTTTTATCGGACAGTAATATTTGATAAATCAAGGTTTTGCAGGTAAGCAAAGGCTAATGCCATACACTGTCAGCGGTGTGCTATAATAATCAAATAAAAGACTAAACCGATAAGTTGCGTTTTTGCTTTTTTATCCATATCTTTGGCAAGAATTTGTATGCAAGAGAGAATATACTTTGGTTGAACTTGAAAAACTAAATCGCTGTAAAGCATATCTCAAGGCTAATGATGTGTTTGATAAAGATAGTTTTGTTGAATTTACAAATGAGGAAAATTGATTATGGCAAGTAAAGCAATTAAATTCTTAGAAGCTCATATGGGCGAAACGCCCTCTCGATTTGTCGAAGAAGCAAATTGGCGTAAAGAAAATGCGAGCTGGCTTAAATGGTCAAGACAACTCGCAGTTACACTTATTGGTTATATGCAAGATAATGACCTCAAACGAGCAGATCTTGCAAAACGATTGGAAGTTAGTCCGCAATATGTCAGCAAATTGCTTTCCGGGACAGAAAACCTATCTTTTAAAAGCATTGCTAACATTGAAGAAAAATTAGGTATTAGTTGTTTTGAAACGGCATTTGCTTAAAAATTCGCATACGAAATAATGGATCGGGGTGTCCCCGGTTTGGCGTAAGGTAATCAAACGTTTAAAACTAAATAATGTTTTTAGGCAAGTTCTATAAATTAAGCTATTGTTAATCAGCGGGTTATTTTGTAAA
>CAZBUT010000073.1:0-7217 GCA_964495165.1 uncultured Muribaculaceae bacterium
TGAGTCCGGTGCAATACCGAACTCTTAAGGGTATAAATTATTAACATGTCCAACTTCTGGGGTGCAGTTCAAAATAAGGGAACGAGAATCGGCAACGCCGATTCGGGCGGGGGTCACGTAAAACCAAGAAGACGCTATTTTTTGCGGCGGCGAGCGCGGCGCAAATGCGATGCAACCTGACGATATTCCTCGGCAAGAGTCTCATCGCCTATTTTTTCATAAATATCAGCGATGCGGTCATGTACAGCCGCATCTTTTTTGTTGCAATCAACAGCAATAAGATACCAATTGAGCGCGTCATGCAACTCGTCATCTTTCATGTAGATATTACCCAATTGAAACGCGGCATTGAAATGCCTGTCATCAAGCGTCATAACCTGTCTAAAGCACCCTAAGGCAGCATCAATATCGCCTGCGTCCATAAGCGCAAGCCCTTTGCCATACCATGCAGGCACGCACTCTTCATCAAGCGATAAAGCCTTGTCGTAATTGGCTATGGCAGGTGTATAGTCCATACCGTCGTGCAGGCAGTCATCACCCATAAGCACATATTCACGGGCAAGCTCCAGGAATTTGACAGCCTGGCGGGACAAAATTTCGCGGTATGATTCAAGTTGAGCCTGCATGTGAGGTATGATTGAAAGTTTGCGACGCATGAGCCTACGCACCGAGTCACGCCCAAGTTCGTTGCGCGCAGTAACCGCCTCGGCAAATAAATCTACGGCTTCGTGCATACGTCCGTCGTCAAACGCCTCTGCCGCACGGTGGTAGCAATCGTCGGCCTGTGCATACTGCAAAGCTTCGTTGATGAGCATACGGTTGTTGAATGTGCCACTGAACGCGACCAATGCCGGATTGACAAACACGTCACGGGCTGTGATTTCGCTTAGCAACGTGATGCCTTCAAAACTGCGGCACCGGCTCAGCGCCACATAGGTCTGCCCGCTTGAAAACGCTCCGCGCCCCATGTCGATCAACACGTTGTTGAATGTAAGCCCTTGACTCTTGTGTACGGTCAACGCCCAGGCAAGTTTCACGGGAAACTGGATAAATGTGCCTATCACTTTTTCAACCACTCGCCCACTATCTTCGTCATATTTATACTGAATGTTTTCCCACAATGCGCGTTCGACGGTGTGGGTCTCACCCGACTCCAATTCCACTTCTATGGCTTCGTCATCAACACCAACGACCTTGCCTATCGTGCCATTTACCCAACGGCGTTCACGGTCGTTTTTAATAAACACAATCTGCGCACCGGCTTTGAGGGTTAACTCCATTGCCGTGGGTAGGGAATTTTCAGGGAAATCACCCTTTATCGCTCCGTCATAGACAACCTCGGGAGTGGTCAACCGGTCAAGACGTTCCTCGTTGATAGCGTCAACCATGTCGCGACGGGTGGCAAGCGTCATCACCATGCGCCCGTCTTCATCGCCGGGCGTTGAAGCTGTGGCGACACGGCGGTTGAGTTTGACAAGGTCGCTGTCAAGCATATGCCCCATGCGTATGCGGTCGAGCATGGATATAAAATCAGAGTCGCTTTGCCTGTAAATCTTGCGCAACTCAATGGGAACAATATTCAGTTCTTGAAATACCCTCGCACTGAAAAAATAGGAATTGGGATAGAATTTGCGCAACAGCTCGCGCATGTCGGCTGTAACAACCGGCTCAAGCTGGAAAATATCGCCCACGAGCAACAGCTGCTTGCCGCCAAACGGTTCGCGCATGTTTCCGCCATAAACACGTAACACCTTGTCGATAAAGTCGATAATATCGGCTCGCACCATGGAAATCTCGTCGATGATGACAAGTTCCAGTTCCTTAATGATTTTCTGAAGATTTTTTGGGTATTTAAGACGCGAACGCAACCGACTTGGCTGGAAATCGGGGTCATCGGGCAACAACGGTTTGAACGGTATGCGGAAAAACGAGTGCAAAGTAACCCCGCCAACGTTGACGGCGGCAATGCCGGTAGGTGCCAGCACGACATGCTTTTTGCGGGTGTTGTCGCGGATATATTTCAGGAACGTGGATTTACCCGAACCGGCTTTCCCCGTGAGGAAAACCGACCGATTGGTGTAGCTCACGAGCTTCCACGCACTCTGAAACTCGGCATTATCAAGGTCAATATGTGGGGATTGGTCACTCATTAAATAGAAAAAACAAAGGATAGCATATCAAGCTATCCTTTATGGCGATAAAGTTACGAAATTTTATCAGAACTTATACCCAAAACTGAAAACTAATTGTTGATTTTGGTCTTTAATAAGGGCAGAAGGAGTCTCTACGCCGTCAAACGCAGTGAACGCGCGCCAACGGCTTTCACATGTCTTATATACATAGGCCATATCGGCATAAAAACCTTTGTAGCGGTAGCCAAGACCTCCGGTGATGTATTGGGTTGTCTTGTCAAAGATATATGCAGGATTTGTACCTGCCGTGTAGATATATTCCTCGTTGTCGATCGCGGCATCTTTGGAGGGAGATGTCTGATAGCTGTAGCCTGCACGCACGCTGAATTGCGGAGTGACACGGAACTCACCGCCTATGCGCACAATGTGAGAGGACTGATAATAATTTTTAATGTCACCTGTAATATCGGTGTATTCCTCTCCATAGGCATCTTTCACCCGCATAGCGTCGTAACCGACATACTCATAATCCATGCTGACAATTCCCCTACCACCTATGACGCCTGCGGCACTGGCAATCAAACGCCACGGTGATTTGAAGTCTGAGTCATAATAAGTGACGTAACCTTCATCGGCTTCGTGATAGCCTTCATAACCCGACGAGAAACTGTAGTCGACAACAGAATAGGCCTCATGACGCAAATCATAGTAGGTGGGAGTGTGAACGGCAAGCCCTAAGCGTAATTCGTTTATCGGCTTCACTATAACACCGGCCTTGAAATTAAATCCGTTGCCATGCACGTGCTGATAGTTGCCTAAGCCAAACCAGCCATTGCCGGTCTCGGTTGCATAGGCCGATGCATCGGGAATGCGTGCGTCGGTAAGTTCCTCGTCATAATAAGCGTCCTGAGTGTAGCTTATATCGGTTATACCAAATCCGATACCCCAATATACCGTATTCATTATGTTTCCGCCAAAGTCAATTGCATATTCATCAATATACCCTTTTTCTCTGACAGTGAATGCAGAGTTGCCATAAGTGCCATTTTGAAACAATCCATTGTATTGGCTTGAATTTCCAATAGGATTGATGAGATATGCATTATATGACATGATGCTCAACCAAGGAGCATTTGACTGTTGATAAGGATTATAGCCCTGCTCTTGAATAAGTTCAGATGGCGTCCACTGATCGGCAGTTGTAAAGTTTGCCACATAGTTGCTCATCGATGTAGACATTTGAGGGATATAACCTTTGTAATAGCGGTCAAATGACGCAACACGTGAAAACGATGCTCCCCATGTGAAATATGGCATCACGTCGTTGTCTAACCTGACTGCTCCCACGTAACCGAAATTGGTGCAATTAAATTTTGTTTGGTCGGTTTTACGCGACTGACCCATTGATGACGCTTTTGCACTCTGAATGTCAAGATCAAGCGAAAAACCGATCTCACTGCTACGGTAAACACCTATACCGGCAGGATTCTGATTGAGAGTTGAAAGGTCGCCGCCAAGCGCACCAAAAGCACCTGCCATTGACATAAACCGTGCAGTTCCTTTCATGTCGGGTTGCGCAAGCTGATATGCGTCAACCGCGCTTTGTGCCAACATTGTTACAGGCAAAACGCCTATCATTGCTGCTATGACTGACTTTCTCATAATTAGAAGTTGTTTAAATTTTATACAGTTTCTTAATGGCGGCCACCTCTACCGCCTCCGCCACTACGTCCACCTCGGCTGCCACCGCCTGAGAATCCACCTCCACGGCTACCGCTGTTTGAAGGGCGTGAATATGAGCCACGATTGCTATTGCTGTTTGAAGGACGAGAATATCCATTGTCGCCCGACGAGTTGCGACGACCTTGGGAAGATGACACGCCCGAATTGCGGCTGCTTGAAGGTCGACGGCCTTGTGATGATACCGACGAGCCGTCGTTGCGGCTACCCTGACTATTTGGACGGTAATTGGCATTATTGTCGTTGCGATAACCGGGGCGACGACCTGATGCATAACCGTCATTGCGTTGACCGGGACGTGCAGGACGATATGCTCCCGGGCTTGCAGGGCGATGTGTTGCAGGTCCGGCATAATGCGGCGGGTGATGATGATGTCCGGGGTAATATCCGGGATAATAACCAGGATACCATGAGGGTCCCCAATAACCATACCAACTCCAATATGGGCTGTAATACCAAGACGGTCCATACCAAGGATTCCATGGGTCGTAATACCACGGAGAATTCCACGACATATACCATGAGCTATAGGGATACCAACTGCTCCAATAAGGAGAATTTACGTATATGTTAATCTCAGCAGGCTCCTCTTTTGTGCTATAGTAATATTCTTGCAACTCTTCATCGCCTGAGCCACTCACAATCGTTGGGTTATAGAAGCGCTCGATGCGACGAGTATAAGCAAAGTCATCTGCAACAAGCGAGTCGGTTGCCACAGTATCGACCGGGGCATAGTTGCCACGGCGGTTGTATTCGTCGACATCACGCGTCGATGTCCCCTCAACAATATAGGTGTCAGCGGCAGGGTAATCATAAGTGTATGAAGAATAATTCGAGCCGTTATTGTATTTGTTTGCCGACGAATTATTCTGCTTCACAGGAGTAGTCTTCTTCTCTTTGGACGCATCATAGTAAATGTCATCGTCATAGTAGCCTTGCGCACTGACGCTCACTGCGTATGCTGCAATCATAGCCACTATCAACATTGCTTTTCTAACATTCATAATTCATCTCTTTTTGTGATTAATACTATGGTTAAACATCATTTTGACTATAAAGCCAAACGATAGTTTAACCATTATACCACAAAACTAATACAATTATGTCGATTATTCAACCATTTTTCCGATTAATAACAAATTAACCTGCTTATTTAACAATAGACTGCCCTATCCTACTCCGGCAATTGTCAACATGACTCCTTATCGGCTGGTTTCATGTCGAGCGACGCTGTTACTATGGTTATGCCCCAATAAATGAAAGCCAATGACACCAATGTGCTTGCCATGACAATATCTTGCAGAAAGCCAGCTTCAAGGAAGAAAAATCCTATAAATAGCATGAGTATGCCATTAAGCAGCCTAACCCACCAAAAATGATAGCCACGCAGGGTCATTGCCTCTATCAAAGCTGTCACACCCCAATAGATAAACACTGCAGCAAGAAAATAGGGAAATACCGTCTCTGACAGCACGACACTGCGCACCAACATAAATCCGATAAATATGTCAAGTATTCCACCTACAAGCCACCATCCCCAATGACGAGGACGATGAATGCCCGACGACACGACAAGTTGAATGACACCGGCAGCGATAAGCATCCACCCAAATATCACCGATGCAACCGCATATCCGGCAAAAGGCCAAAACCAATAAGTTATGCCACATACCATCATCAACAATCCCACTAATGCCACAGCCCACCAGGCTTTGCTTTGACATCCTAAACAATTTAATTTCATTGTGTTCATAATTTTAAAAATTAATATAAAGGAAACTTCAGAAGTTGTTTAAATTTTAGAAATTCTGTATCACAATCGTAATTGTGAATAGTTCCATTAACTCAATTTTGGTTATATTGCATTCATGTATTTAAAACAATTGATTGTTGTTTTTGTTGAATATATCGTAAACAAGATTACTCACAAAACACACTTATCTATGAAAAAGACATTAATTTTTATTTCATGCTTGAGTATCTTCTCTTTTGCTCATGCAAAGACATCAGACGAAATCCAACTCGACTCACTGAAAGAGGATCACAAAATCGTATTTTTCGGAGACGGAGAAAATCCACATCGCGACTCGATACGTGCAATGATCGACATGTTCTACATTGATCAGTTTAGGCATTTTCAAGACCCGCGAGCACCTTATTTCCTGTTTATGAGCAAAGACAGCCAATTGGCAATGGGTATTGGCGGTGTTGTGCGTATGCGTGGCTGGTATGATTGGGGCGGAATCATTCCATACAATGGATTCATTCCTTATGCAATATCAGTGCCGCGAGATAATGTGAACAGGCGCAAAATAAGTACGACACCGGCAGGAACTGCATTGTTTTTCAGAGTGATAGGGCGTAATCACGTATTTGGAAACTACCAACTCTATATCGAGACTAATTTTGACGGATACAACCAAGTGGGCATGAAACTCAAAAAGGCTTATGCTACAGTAAATGATTGGACCATTGGTTATGCCAATTCAACATTTGGCGACCCGACAGCATTTCCGCCCCTAATTGACGCACAAGGGCCTCAGGCCGAAGTTCAAACAACTGCAGTGCTTGTACGCTGGATGCATTCATTTGACAAAAACTGGACTGCTGCAACATCAATAGAAACGCCACAATCACAAGTGGGTTATGACAATAACTCAACCGGAAAGCTAAACGATTGGGGGCCCAATGTCGCCGCATTCGGACAGTATGCATGGGGACACAATCAACATATCAGGCTGTCAGGCATAATGAGAGTTTTGCCTTATCAAGACCTCGTAAACGGCTCCAATGAAAAGCGTATCGGCTGGGGTATTCAACTCAGCACCATATTCCGTCCGACAGACAAACTTACAATATATGGGACAGCAAACACAGGACGAGGATACGGCAGTTTAACCGGTGACCTTATCATGGCAAATTTTGACTTGATAAATAATCCGGATAAACCGGGAGAAATGTATGCTCCGGCATCTTGGTCATGGTATGGAGCAGTGCAATATCATCTGCGTCCCAATATTTTTGTAAGCGCAACAGTGGGTCAAGAGCGATTTTCGCCATCACGACATGTTGACCCTACAACATATAAATATGGACTTTATAGTGCGATGAACCTATTTTGGGATATAACACCGAGAGTGCAAGTTGCAGCTGAGATCAACCTCGGCAAACGCCAAAATTTCAACGGCGAGCACAACTACGCCCGACGCGCATGCCTCATGACCCAATTCAGTTTCTAATTCAAAGTATATATAACACAAAAGGAGTTCGATTGAACTCCTTTTTTTTTCGTGATCCGAGTGCGGTCAATTTTTATTTTGCAACATATTGATATTGTGGTAATTA
>CAZBUT010000074.1:0-7217 GCA_964495165.1 uncultured Muribaculaceae bacterium
CAGCATATCCAACAGATGAATCCACCAGCGCTCCACCGAGGGGGATTCCTCATCGTCAACAGTCTTTCCGGCCGACTCCATAGCCCGCAACAACGTTCCTTCGGTATAATATTTAGGTGGCTGGGTCGCTTTTTTTAACAGCGATGGCTCATGTGTACCGCTTTCGCCAACCACAAACACCGGTAATATTTTGTTGTCGCCTTCGTCATCGGTTGACTTCTCGGCGTTATCGGCATAGACATTACGCCAGCCGGGTTCAACAATCACCTTTCCGGTTGCCTTAAACTGCACATTGTTAACCTCGCCAAGCACCACTGTTGAAGAAAAAACACAATCGGGATAAAATGCCGCGATAAACCGTTGCGCTATGAGATGATACATCTTGCGTTCATCACCCACAAGCGCCGTTGGCAGTTGGCCTGTAGGAATTATCGCGTGGTGATCGGTTACTTTGGAGTTATCAAATACTTTCTTGCTTTTTGGAATCTTTGCCGACAAGACCGGTGCCGTTAAATTGGCGTATGGAGTCATTTGCCTTAATATATCGGGTATTTTGGGGTATATATCATCGCTCAGATATGTGGTGTCAACACGGGGATAAGTCGTTACCTTCTTTTCATATAACGACTGTATTAACCTCAATGTATCATCGGCTGTCCAGCCCCAACGCTTATTGCACTCAACCTGCAGTGTAGTCAAATCAAATAGTCGAGGTGGAGCCTCCTTGCCCTTCTTTTCAGAGACATCTGTTACTTTAAAAGGGAATCCCGATATTTGCGACAAAGCATCTTGAGCTTCCGATTCCTGTTTATAACGACCCGATATTACATTAAACGTCACATCACGATACAACGTTTTAAGTTCCCAATAATCTTCAGGCTTGAAATTGACTATTTCATGATGCCGTTGCACAATCAATGCCAAAGTAGGAGTCTGTACCCTGCCAATGGACAAAACGTTTCCGGTCGATGAATATTTGAGCGAATACAATCTCGTTGCATTCATTCCGAGAATCCAATCACCTATGGCACGAGATAATCCGGCATAATAAAGATTGTCAAAATCGGCTTGAGGCTTTAATGTTCTGAATCCCTCTTTTATTGATTCATCAGTCAAAGATGATATCCACAGACGTTTCACAGGACAACCACATTCGGCTTTCTGCATAACCCAACGCTGTATGAGTTCACCTTCTTGCCCAGCATCACCACAATTTATCACCTCATCAGCCTCGGTTATGAGACTTTTTATAACATTAAATTGACGTATGATGCTGTCTTGCCCTATCAGTTTAATTCCAAATTTTGGAGGTATCATAGGCAAAGCGCTCAATGACCACCGTTTCCACAAATCGGTATAATCGGCAGGTTCTTTGAGCGTGCATAGATGACCAAATGTCCACGTGACCTTATAATCACCACCCTCATAATAGCCGTCACGCTTGACACTCGCGCCCAAAATAGACGCAATGTCTTTAGCCACACTCGGTTTCTCGGTAATGCAGAGTATCACAATATCGCCTTATTTCAGAAGCTACAATCCTTGTGATTTAGCCTCGTTCCACAATTCGTCCATTTCTGACAATGTCATATCTTTCAGATTGCGACCGGCGGCCTTGGCTTTACTCTCGACGTAATTAAAACGGGCGATGAACTTTTTATTTGTCTTTTCAAGAGCATTCTCGGGATTGATTTTATATAACCGCGCAACATTTATGATGCTGAATATCAAATCACCCATTTCAGCCTCCATGCGCTCTTTATCCATTTCTGAAGCCTCAGCCTTAAACTCTGCAGTCTCTTCCATGAGCTTATCCCATGCTCCCTGCACATCGTCCCAGTCAAAACCCACATTGGCAGCTTTCTCCTGAATGCGATCGGCCTTTATCATAGCAGGTAACGCCGACGGAACTCCACCTAAGACAGTTTTATTGCCGTCTTTTTCTTTGAGCTTGATCTGTTCCCAATTTTGCTCGACATCATGGGCTGAATTAACCTCGGTCGAGCCAAACACATGGGGGTGTCTGAAAATAAGTTTTTTGTTTAACGCATCTGCGACATCAGCGATGTCAAAAGCCTCTTTCTCCTCCCCCATTTTTGAATAAAACAAGACATGGAGCAACACATCGCCAAGCTCTTTTTTTATGTTGGCATCGTCGCTGTTTATCAGTGCATCACACAGCTCATAAACCTCTTCAATCGTGTTTGGGCGCAGGCTTTCATTGGTCTGTTTGCGATCCCATGGGCATTGCACCCTCAATATATCAAGCGTATCTATCACCCGACCGAGAGCCTCAATTTTTTCTTGACGTGAATGCATCATTTTATTTATTTGAATTATAATTTTTTACGCCCTCTTTCAGCCAAGTCTCAAAAGCGTCAACACTTTCTTCTGCATCGTAAGCCCGATAAGGTGTAATTGCTTTACCGCTATTATCCAAAACGATATAATATGGTTGTGAATTTGCGCCAAACTTATGTCGTTGCAAATATGCCCATTTTTTGCCAATCTGGTCGATTTTGATCTCTTTTCCATCCTCAATGACAGTATAGGGATCGTCCAATTTTGTTTTATCATCGACAACGAGCTTTATAAGCACATAGTTTTTCTCTAATTCACCACGCACCTTTTCGGTATCAAAAACCGCACTCTCCATTTTGCGACAATTTACACAGCCGTAACCGGTAAAATCTATAAGCACCGGCTTTTCATTGGCACGTGCATAACGCATTCCTTCATCATAGTCGTCAAACACTTTAAATTCACCTCCATACAGGTTAAAATCCTGGGTACTCAATGGCGGAGCAAATGCGCTTATACTTTTCAGTGGCGCACCCCACAAGCCGGGAAGAAGATATACGGCGAAACCAAACGACGCAACAGCAAGGAAAAATCTTGGTATTGACACATAAGAAACATCTGAATCATGTGAGAATTTAATTTTTCCAAGCAGATAAAATCCAAGCATAACAAATATCACTATCCACAGAACTATAAACACTTCGCGATCAAGAATTCCCCAACCGGCACACAAATCGGCAACCGAAAGGAATTTCAACGCCAAAGCAAGTTCAAGGAACCCCAATACTACCTTAACCGAATTAAGCCACCCTCCCGATTTTGGCATCTCTTTCAGCCAAGAAGGGAATATTGCAAACAAAGTAAACGGAATAGCAAGAGCTATTGCAAAGCCGGTCATACCTATTGCCGGTCCGGTAATATCACCGATTGATGCAGCCTCAACAAGCAATGTCCCGATAAGAGGACCTGTACATGAAAATGACACCAGCGCAAGTGTAAACGCCATGAAGAATATGCTTAGCAAACCGGTTGTAGCTTCAGCCTTATTATCAATGCTATTTGACCATTTTGCAGGCAATTTGATATCAAATGCACCTAAAAACGAGATTCCAAACACAACCAACAATGCGAAGAATACAAGGTTGAATATCGGATCAGTCGCAAGGTCATTAAGTTTTCCTGCACCAAATATCAAAGTGATCGCCAAACCAAGCACCAAATAAATTACAATAATACTTATACCATAAGTAACAGCCTCTTTAATCGATTTAGCCCTTGACTTGTTTTTTTTCAGGAAGAAACTCACTGTCATTGGAATCAACGGCCACACACAAGGAGTGATCAACGCCGCCAATCCGCCCAAAAATCCCCATAAGAAAATCTGCCACCAAGGAGCATTTGATGTCGCTTGCGAAGTTTGATTGTCTCCGGTAGGGACTTCGGTCGGCTCCCACCAATCTTCGGCATTTTCATTATTATTTTGTGCTACAACATCCTGTTTAACGCTTTCTTGAGGCTGTGCCACAACTACGTTGCCCTTTGAAAATTCAAACGATTCATCGGTCGGGGCAATACAAGTCTGGTCATTACACCCTTGGAATCTTATAACACCGGCTATATCATAACCGCCCTCTCCTACAACTTTAAATTTCTGAGAAAAAGACACATCTGAATCCCACCAACCGAGTTTCAGCATGAATACCTTATCTACATCTTCAATTGCCGGACGAGAGGGAGTCATGTCACCAATCAACTCCACGCCCTCAGTTTTTTCAAACTCTATTTGCGTAGGATTTGGACCTCCGTCAGGTAAAGACAAAGCATAAAGATGCCATCCGTCATCGATAGCAGCCTCAAAAGTCATGACACCTTCTGTTTCAGTTGTCATTGACAATGATGTTGTCCATTTTACCGGTTCAAGCATTTGGGCACTTACACTTGCCACAAACGCTATAATGCATAAAAGCGTACTATAAATACGTTTCATATTATGAGTTTTAATGATTTATTTTTAATGATATATTTTCTTTCTTTGGCGGCATGCAACTTACACCATCGCAAGCCATATATTTTATTGTGCCCACTATTATGGCTAAATCTTTATCAACGACTTTAAACTCCTGCGAAAAAGTCACGTTACCGACCCACCATTCAAGTTTAAGTCTAAACATTTCGTCGTAGGCAACAATCGGTTGTATCGACGCTTTGATTTGTCCTTGAAAAGCTATACCTGCGCTCTGAGACAAGTCTATTGACAACGGAACGGGACCGCCTTGATCTATTTCAAAGCCATACATGTGCCATCCGTCTTGCAATTGAGCCTCAGCCGTAAAAACGCCATGGGCATCATCTGTCATAGCCACAGAGGTCTTCCACACAACAGGAGCCTGAGAAGAAACTGTTAGACAAAAAAACAAAATACTTAAAATTGCAAGCGATAATCTCTGCATGTTACACATATTCTTAATTATCGTGCAAAGTTAGCACATGCGGTGCAAAAAAAATAGTTTTATCATTTTTTTAACAGGAAATAGTATAATGACACATGGGCAAACTGCCCGTAAACGAAAAAAAATAGCTATCTTTGCAAATAATTTTGTTACAACTTAAACAGTTATTAATGGCAACCAACAAAGTTCTCTATATTTCTCAAGAGATTACCCCTTATCTGCCAAAGACTCCTATGTCTGTTTTAGGGCAGAAAATACCACAAGGCATTCAGGAAAAAGGAGCGGAAGTGCGTACATTCATGCCAAAATACGGCTGTATCAACGAGCGCCGCAATCAATTGCACGAAGTGATAAGACTATCGGGCATGAACCTTATCATCGATGATTCCGACCACCCATTGATCATCAAAGTTGCCACCTTGCAACCGGCTCGTATGCAAATCTACTTCATTGACAATGATGATTATTTCTTCCACCACAATGGAGAAGACAAGGAACTTGAAATCGTAAAATCGCCCAAAGAAAACGATGAGCGCATAATGTTCTATGTGAGAGGAGTAGTTGAGACTGTAAAAAAACTACGTTGGGAGCCGGCAATAGTACATTGCTCAGGGTGGATTTCAGCACTTGCACCTATTTATCTCAAACGTATATATAACGAAGACCCCTCATTCCGTTCGGCAAAAGTCATTTATGCAATATATGATGAGAAATTTGAAGGAACATTAGACCCTCGATTCATCGACAAAATGAAAATGGAAGAATTTGCCGATGAAGACTTGACTACAATAGCCGGCAAGCCCGTCGATTATGTAACTCTAAACAAACTTGCTATCGACTTTGCCGACGCCATAGTCCAAGCTTCACCTGAAATTTCGCCCGAACTCATGGAATACGCTAAAGCCTCAGGAAAACCATTCCTTCCATATCCGGGCGAAGAAAATTATATTGATGCCTACGCAGCATTCTACAACACCCTTTAATTATAAGCTTCACCACATTGCATATTATGAAAATTTCAAATATACTCTTCGGCTGTCTGTTATTAGTAGCCCTTGCCTCATGTGACGAAAGTGTCACCATTGGTAGTTCTGTTATAGAAGATGAGATAGAAATTGTAATGGACTCAAGCTATACCGTAAGCGGACGCTCAATAGAGAATACACGTATTCAGTCTCGCACTGTAACCCAATTGCTCGGCTCTATCAACGCCAAAGAATACGGCTCACTAAAATCTGATTTCGTAACTCAGTTGATGCCGGCCAACAAAATTGACACAACAGGCGTGACAGCCGAAGACATAGACTCTATCAAAATGAAACTTTTCATGCCTCTTGGCGGCTATACAGGAGACTCTATCGTGCCAATGGGGCTGAATGTGTATCGACTCAACAAGCAACTTCCCTCCCCTATATATAGCGACTTCAATCCGGCAGAATATTATTCTGAAGCCGATTTACTCGGTTCTAAAATATATACCGCCAATGCTCTCGGTGAAAACGACTCCGTTGCAGAATTGAGCTATCGCTTTATTGACATAGACCTTCCGGTAGAATTGGGACGTGAGTTTTTCAATAAATACAAAGAAAATCCAGAAATTTTCACAATACCCACAGAATTCGCCAAATGGTTTCCCGGGTTATATGTTGCAAACACATTTGGGAACGGACGCGTGATACAAATAGAATCAAGCGAAATCAAATTATTCTACCACAAAACAGTCCCCATTGAAGATACCGACCGCGACACCACCTATTATAAAGAAGGAAACTATTTTGCCGTAACACCTGAGATTATCACTAACAACAACATCAGACTCGCAATGGCCGATGATCTTCAGTCTATGGCCGACAACGGAGAAGCTGTAATCGTAGCTCCTACAGGACTTGACGTGGAATTGGTATTTCCTGCTCGCGAAATAATTGAAAGTTACAGAAACAATGCAGGAAATCTGTCGGTCGTAAACGCACTCTCTTTTGAGATTCCGGCAGAAGAAATCACCAATGAATATGGCATTAATCCTCCACCCTATTTATTATTCGTGAAATCAAGTGAGAAAGACTCATTTTTCGCAAACAGCAACATAACCGATGAGGTCTCATCATTCTACGCTACTTACAACGAATCTAAAAATAAATACGTATTTACCGACATGCGTCAATATATAATAAGCATGTTGAAAAAAGACGAAATAACCGACGAAGATGTGACATTTACTCTTACTCCGATCAACATCTCAACAGAAAGTTCGTCATCGAGCTATTACACTTCATCGACAACCTATATCAACGACGTGACTCCCTATGTGCAAGGTCCGGCAATGGTAAAACTCAAACTCGATGAAGCAAAAATTAAGTTCACATATAGCAAACAAACCATAACAAATTAGTATCTTTGCACCGTCAAAGACAATCAGCCGCAATAGCTCAGTTGGTTAGAGCGTTTCATTCGTAACGAAAAGGTCGC
>CAZBUT010000075.1:0-7208 GCA_964495165.1 uncultured Muribaculaceae bacterium
AGGTGTGTCTGTTTCAGGTCTTGAAATGGCACAAAACTCACAAAAGCTCTCTTGGAGCGCAGCCGAAGTCGACGCCAAGCTCAAAGAAATCATGGCCGATATACATCATCAATGCGAAATATATGGCAAAGAAGGCGACAACTATATCAACTACGTAAAAGGCGCCAACGTTGCCGGATTTATGAAAGTAGCTAAAGCGATGATGGCTCAAGGCATCGTATAATATAAACCTGATTTCATTTGTACTCCATAACAGAATTAGCCGCGACAACATCGCGGCTTTTGTTTTTGTTATTAAATTAAGCTATATTTGCATTGATAGAACGCAATACCACGGTTTATGAAGCACAAACTCTTTACACTCATATTATTTCTATGTTGCATTTCCAATATTATGCAGGGACAAGACTCCATAAGCCCGCGTAGATTCTCTCCTGTAAATTATTCCGACACAAAGACATGGGTGGTATTAACCGCAACAGGAGCTGGCTTATCATTAACAGGAACTATTGCCGACGCAACAAAAAGCGATTGGCAACCGACTTATTTTGCAAAAGAAAAAACAACCGTAGCCGACTTTGTTCAATATACTCCTGCCGCATTTCCATGGCTTATGAAAATGTGTGGATCACCCACACGCTCAGGCTGGGGACGAATGGCTGTATCTCATGGAGCATCTGTAGCCATAATGGCAGCCTCAATATCTATTATAAAAGACAATCACCCCACCCTGCGACCTGATGCAAGCGACATGCGGTCATTCCCATCAGGGCACTCGGCATGGGCATATTTGGGTGCTACATTGACAGCAAGAGAGCTCGCATGGCGCAATCCATGGTATGCAATGGGAGCCTACTCTGTTGCATCGGCATTGGCTATGCAACGAATCATAGACAGAAGACACATGCCCTGCGATGTAGTCGCAGGAACCGGAATTGGAATACTCTCCGCCCAAGCCGGATATTATATTGGAGACATCATCTCAGGCGAGCGACAATTGGAAAACAAATTCAGCTCCCCGTCGACACATAACGGAAATACCCCGTCCATATCGCTTATAAATACCTTTTCTATTCCATTATCAAACATTTCACTTCCAGGAGTTAAAATAACACCATCGCCGGCATTTGAGACTTCTATTAAAGGCAGTTACCCCATAGCCGACAATTGGGGTATAGCATTATCGGCAAACACAAGATCAACGCCTATATTTGCCGAGACTGCCGACATGCGCACCTATGTCGCTCCACTAAACTCAGTAGGAGCATCAATTGCGCCATATTATTATACTGCCATCAGCAATAGGATAAGTCTTGAGGCTGAAATCACCGGACGGTATGACCATATCTTCTCCTTACAATCAATATCTCGCGACATTTATTGTTCTCACAACTCATATGGAGGAAAGGTCAATGTGAGCATAACGTTTCGCATCAGCGATGAATTATGCACAGGGGCAAGCATCGGTTACGAACTACAGCAATATGACTTCGGTGTCAAAGAGTCAAATATATACGGAATTTCAGATCCATCTACTGAAAACGTGATTTTGCACTCAATAGCCGTTGGTGTTTCTACCCAAATAAAATTCTAAATACAAAATAAAACGGAGCGTCATCGCAACGCTCCGTTCTATGGGTTTCCAATAGGTACAATTTCTAAGGTAAAAAAGATTGTTTTAGGTTTGTGAGACAAAGGTCACCCTTTTTATTGGGCTTACCAAATATTTTTACATGTTTAAAAACACCTTTTTGCAAATACTGAATCGAGCTTTGTTGCAAGCATATTTTTATCCCAGTGACTGACAACGTTTTATCTTCGCAACGGCAGAGCTTACATTTTGCTGTTAATAAATCCTAAATCAATAAGATTCCTCAAACTTGTGCAAAGTAAAATTCTCTCCGTCAAACATTCCATAAGAAAAATGATGAATCCAATCGCCCAATATTATCAAATGTGATTCTTCTTCCAAAGGATAATCGACCATAACGTGTCTATGCCCAAATACAAAATAATCGATATGCTCTTCTTTTTTCAGGTACTCTCGGGCAAAAGCCACAAACGGTTCTTTTTCACCACCGGCAAACTGCGGAACTTCTCCACTGAAATCACGACTGCTTGAAGACCACCGATGAGCAAACGGAACAGTCCAGCGCGGGTGTATCGAAGCAAAAAGCCATTGGCAAAATTTATTACGGAACAGCGAACGAATAATCTTGAAACCAGGTTTCAAAGAGCCAATGCCATCACCATGTGACAAGAAAAAACGTTTTCCGCCAATCTCCTGTACACGATAACCATCAACGACCGTTAATCCTATTTCGGTAGGAAGATAATCAAAAATCCAAATATCATGATTGCCGATAAACCATGTTATTTCCACTCCGGCATCAGCAAGTTCCGACAATGCACCAAAAAAACGAGTGAATCCACGAGGCACAACATTACGATACTCATACCAATAATCAAGGACATCTCCCAACAAGTACAACGCCTGCGCCGTATCTTTTATAGAATGTAACCAACGTACAACACGACGCTCATAATCGAGTCGATTGTCTAAATAGCTTGCTCCAAGATGCAAATCTGATATGAAGTAGGTATATTTACCCATAACATATATTTTCTATAGGAATCCCAATTCGAGTTTAGCCTCTTCGCTCATCATCTCCTTAGTCCACTCCGGCTCAAAAACAATCTGTATATCAACATTTTTAATACCGTCTATACTTTCAAGTTTTATGCGTGCATCTTCAACAATGAAATCAGCCGCAGGACACGCCGGAGCTGTTAACGTCATCTCTATTTTCAAGTTGCCGTCATCATCGATATCTATACCATAAACAAGTCCCAGATTGTATATATCAACAGGAACTTCAGGATCGTAAACAGTTTTGAGCATAGTCACGACCTTCTCTGTAAGTTGCAGTCTTTCGTCTTCAGTCATAATAATGCAAAATTACCATTTTCAGCTCACACTCCCCAATACTTTACACATTATTTTGCAAAATAATCCACAACGCCTGCATTAATTAAAGGGAACTTCTATAAATTACTTTGAAAAGATTTAAACGGCAAAACTCTCAAAACAGAGCAAACGATGCTGAATTAAGAACTTTTGGACAAAAAATTTGTATTAATGGCAAGAGTATTATATCTTTGCTTTATGATAAAGGGTCAATATGGCTCATATAACAAGTTACTGATTAACTAAAACAGATAGAAATGAAAACATTAAAACGTATTTTCGTAGCCTTAGCCTTGCTATTGGTTTTAGGCGCAACAAGTGCTAATGCTCAAGTTAAATTTGGCGTTAAAGCCGGCGTAGCTGTAAATGAATTGAAATTTGATTCTGATGTGTTGAACAGTGATAACAGAGCCGGATTTACGGGAGGTTTGATGCTTGAAGTCATGTTGCCGATTGCCAATCTCGGATTTGACGTTTCTGCTATGTATGTTCACCGTTCTTCCGATGTCTCATCTGAAGATATTGAGAGAAATGTTAATCGTGATTACATCGAAGTTCCTTTAAATCTCAAATGGAAAATAGGTTTGCCGGTCGTGGGTAAAATAGTTACTCCATACATTTTTACAGGTCCGAGCGTTGCTTTCCTCACCAGCAAAACAGCTATCAACGATGCTCTCAAAAACAAGAAAGTTGATGTTGCATGGAATTTCGGCGCAGGTGTTCAATTAATCAATAAAATACAAATCGGCGCAAGCTACGGCATCGGCTTAACTAAAACACTTGAAGCCATTGGAGCCGATTTAGATCCAGCCGACATCGAAGGCAAGAACCGTTACTGGACAATCACTGCCGCATATCTATTCTGATAATCAAATACACGTCAAACAACAAGACCGCAATTTCTGTAAGATTGCGGTCTTGTTTGCTATATATGATTTTCAATCAGCCATGCTGATAGAGATAACGTTTTATTGAACGTTTAGGCGTTTTCTCAAATTCCTCATGATAGACTTTTACTTTTTTGATTTGCGAATAAGCAGGTAACTCTTTATTGAGTTGTGTTATATTTTCCTGCATGAGATTCTCCAAATCAGAAAGGCTGATACCTTGAACCGTCGCGTTGTCAATATCGGGATATACAAGTGCTACAAGCTTGTTGTCATCATCAATAACTATCGACTCACACACGTAAGGCATATTGTTTAGCTTCTGCTCGATTTCCTCAGGATAAATGTTTTGTCCCGACGGACCAAGAATCATATTTTTATCTCGTCCGCGTATATAGATAAACCCATCTTCATCTATCTGACAAATATCACCTGTACTCATCCACCCGTCTTTAAAAACCGATTGTGTTGCTTCCTGATTTTTATAATATCCTTGCATTACATTTTCACCTTTCACCCACAGCACACCTGGGATTTCTCTCGGATCAGACGAATCGATATATGTCTCCATGCGATCAACGACCCTGCCACATGAACCTTCTCGGTTTTCATTCCACGGAGCGTAGGCTATTAAAGGAGCACACTCAGTCATGCCATATCCTACAGTATAAGGGAATGATATGCGTCGCAAGAATGCCTCTACATCTTTGTTAAGCGCAGCACCGCCAATGATAATCTGTTGCAGGTTGCCACCAAAAGACTCCTGTAACTTGTCTTTTATCTTGCCCAACAGTCTGTCATCGACAACCGGTACACGCAACAATATCTTCATCAACGGCTTTTCCAACAACGGGAATACTTTTGTCTTTATGATTTTTTCAAGAATCAAAGGCACAGAAATGATGATTTTGGGTTTTACTGTAGCAAACGCCTCCATGATGATGCGAGGTGATGGCACTCGGGTCAAGAAATTCACATGACAGCCTTTTGAGAAAGTGTACAACAACTCTATGGCCAATCCATACATATGTGACAATGGCAACATACACACCATGCCATCTCCGGCATGAAGATATGGTATATGGTCTATGGCAAATTTCACATTTGACCAAATATTTCCATAGGTCAACATCACTCCCTTGGAGAATCCGGTTGAACCTGATGTGTAGTTAATCAATGCCAATTCATTATATTCATCTTCATGATATACAACATCAGTCGGAGTGAAACGCTCGGGATATCTCTTCCCAAAGTACTCGTTGAGATGAGACCGTGCATCGGCAAACTCCTTTTTGCGTGACAACAACTGAGAGAAATCATTAATACGCAACACACCTTCAAGCCCGGGCATAAGCGCAGGATCAAGATTTTCCCATATACTCGCATCGGTAAACATCACTTTTGACTCGCTATGAGTAACGAGATGATGAATATTATCGGCTTTAAATTCATGCAATATAGGAACTGCAACTGCCCCGTAGGTAACTGTCGCCAAAAAAGCAACAGCCCACTGCGATGAATTGCGACCACAAAGAGCCACCTTATCACCCGGTTTCATACCTATGTGTTCATACAGAAGATGAATTTTGGCTATTTTTCGAGCCACATCTTTATACTGAAATGTAGCCCCGTTAAAGTCGGTCAATGCCGGTCGATCCCAATTATTACGTATGGAATCTTGAAATAGTTTGTTCAAACTACAATCATTCATGGTGTAATTATTTTTCAGAACCTGTAAAACAAGTTCAATTATATCAACAAACAAAAATAGCAAATTTCACCCATACTCAAAAGTTTATACACATAAATTATCAATTATGCGGAAAAATGTGCGTACATTTGCAGAAATAATCAACTTTTAATTAATACAACAAATGAAAAAGATTTTATTCTATTCAAGTGCATTATTAGCATTAGTGGCGTGCACATCGACTCCCTCTACCGACTACACTGTTGAATGGGATGCCAGCAGCAAAAATGACGGGAAAGTCGCTTATATATATGATTTTGACGACCGTGAACAAAAATTAGATAGTACTATCATAAATCAAGGTAAGGCCGTTTTTAACGGGGTTGTTGATGCTCCCCGCATTGCACAATTGTATATTGAAGGAAAACGTAAAGCTACTTTTATTCTTGAAGCCGGAAATATCACAATAGACAGTATTGGCACTGCTGCAGGTTCTCCGCTCAATGTTGCGTTTGAAGCATTCAATGCAACAAGTGACTCTTTGCGTAAAGAATATATGGCATTAGCCGCTCAAAAAGACACTACATTGTTACCGCAAATGGAAGCAATTCAAAATCAGTATACTACCCTTGAAGAATCCACCGCCGAAAATAATATAGGTAATCCCATCGGATACTACTTGTTTCTACAGAAAGCCTATGAATTTCAACCTGAGGAACTTGACTCGGCCGTTGCAGCAGACACCACTCTCTTAAAATACAAACGTGTACAAAAACTTGTTGAGGGTATAGAACGTAAGCGCGCAACTTCTGAAGGCAACGTATTCACCGATTTTGAAATTGAATATGACGGAAAGGTTCAAAAACTCAGCGACTATGTGGGCAAAGGCGATTATGCAATCGTTGATTTTTGGGCAAGTTGGTGCGGTCCATGTATGCGCGAAGCCGAAACCCTAAAAACCATTTACAAGAAATGGGGAGGAAAAGGTCTTGAGATTGTAGGTGTAGCCGTGTGGGACGAGCCGGCAAACACACTAAAAGCAATTGAAGACAAAGGTCTTGTGTGGAAACACATCATCAACGGACAAAGCAAGCCCACCGACCTATATGGTATTTTTGGTATTCCTTGCATCGTGATCGTTGACCCTGAAGGCAATATCATCGGACGCGACATACGCGGTGAAGAGCTTGTCAAGTTTATCGATGAAAAATTAGAGGCTAAAAAATAATTCAACGTACGATTCGATAAACTACCGCACGAGATACGACTCCGCCAAGGATTGCTCCAATAGCATCGGCGACAAAATCACCAAGATCACAACCACGATGTATAAGTTCTGTTCCTTGTGCAAGTTCAATAAATCCGCCTAAGGCAATCGTTGCGATCACTAATACGACAATCACATGGAGTGACAGCCTGCGCTGTTGCTCCTTTCTTGTATAATCAAACGCAAACGTAAGCAACATACACATCATCATCACGATGTGTACGACTTTATCAAAATCCAAAAACGGAGGTTCGATTTCGGGTAATGGTTGTGGTACAAGAGTCAGATAAAACAGCAACAAAAGCGCTGCAACACTCGGCATATACGGAGGCAATTTCAACAAGAGTCGCTTCATATTCACATAAGGGAGGTTCTATAAAATAAATTTACCATTAG
>CAZBUT010000076.1:0-7075 GCA_964495165.1 uncultured Muribaculaceae bacterium
AGGAATATCCCAAGGCGTTGTTGAGACTTGCCAAGGCCGAGAAGTTCAATAACCAATATGCCCTTTCTATCGAGCATCACAAACAGGCGATGGCTATGTTTGAGAGCCGAGGCATGTATGAAGACTATGAGGACGCGGCTACTTCGTTGCAGATGTGTTACTATTATTCGGGACAAGATGAAGTGGTCGAGTCTGAAACCGATGCCGTGCGCAAAGCCCGCCATGAAAAACTCGACGGCATCATCAAGCAAGAGCTTGAAATGCTTGATTTGACGCAGGCATATTTTGGTCAATTGGCTTATGCCGGCTCATTGGGGACTATTGCCGGTTGCTATACTCTCAAAGAGGAGTATAAAGCTGGGGTGGGTTATTATAAACAGTATATGGAGGCCGTACGCAAGGCTATAGCCGAGGAGTTCAGAATGCAGAGCGAAGACGAGCGCATGATCACTTGGTCGCAGGAGTCAGCGAATATGAAAGAGATTTACGATCTGTTGATGCTGTTGCCTGCCGGAAATGAAACGCTTCTGCCCGACCTCGCGGCTTTGTCCTATGATGCCGCATTGCTGTCAAAGGGTATCTTGCTTAAATCATCTATCGAGTTTGAGAAAATTTTGCAACAATATGGCGACTATACCCTCAAAAGCAAGTATGATCTCATAAAATCAAATGATGCCGAGATTGCGCGTTTGCGTCAGACAGCCGCTACTGAGGCAGATATGGATAAGATATTGAACCTGACTCGGCAAAATCAGGCGTTGCAAATGGAATTGTACCGAGGTTGCGCCGAGTTTGCCGACTTCACCGATTACATTTCCTATGATTGGCAAGACGTGAGAGATGCCATGCAGCCGACCGATGTGGCAATTGAGTTTGCCGCAATCAGAACCGGGGTGTTGGATAACGAAAATTATATTGTGGCGTTGGCGCTTACCAAGGATATGACAACCCCTGTGGCTTTGCCCGTATGCTCGTTTTTGACGGCAAATGCCATGAGCAATGACTCCACGCTGTATGCTTCAGACATTCCCGGACAGGTGGTGTGGGGCATGTTGAGCGGGTATCTCCAAGGCAAAAAACGGGTGTTTTTCTCGGCCGACGGAGCATTTAACCGCATTGGCATTGAATATCTTCGTTACAATGGGCGGTCGCTTTCCGAGCAGTTTGAGGTCTACCGATTATCTACCACCAAAGAGCTTTGCTACAAGCACACCGACCGTCAGGTTACACATGTGGCATTGTTTGGCGATATAGATTACACTTTTAGCGAGTCAACGCAATCTGCGACCGACAACGTGGCTAAGATGCGAAGCGGGCAATTTGCCAATCTTGAGAATACCCTGAAAGAGATAACCGAAATAGATGCCATATTGAAAGATAAAGGCGTTGTTACAGCGGTTTTGAAAGGTGAAGAGGCGGGCGAAGATGTGTTCAAAAGCCTGTCGAACTCAAAGGTGAATATCATACACATCGCATCTCACGGGGTGTATAGAGAAGATAAAAAATCGACCGATGAAGATGCTATGACAAACAGTATTCTTGCTTTTTCAGGCGCCAATCTCGCCGATGACGCCACCGATGCCGATAGCGACGGGATTGTGACGGCTGCCGATGTTGCCAAAATGAATCTGCGGCGATGCGATCTTGCGGTTTTGTCGGCTTGCGAGTCGGGGCTTG
Source organism: uncultured Muribaculaceae bacterium (assembly GCA_964495165.1). Lineage (GTDB taxonomy): Bacteria > Bacteroidota > Bacteroidia > Bacteroidales > Muribaculaceae > RGIG4079. The sequence goes on from CAZBUT010000076.1 coordinate 1,678, forward strand.
GCAAACTTGGAGACGATGGCGTTTACGGTCTGCAACGTGGTTTCAAGAATGCCGGAGTGCAATCGTTGCTGATGAGCATAAAGAATGTCTATGACGAATCGACTGCCATACTCATGGAGAGTTTCTATCGTTATCTGATGAATGGCTGTGACAAGCGTCAGGCGCTTGTCAATGCCCAGCGGGATTTGCGTGAAAACGGATATGCCGACGGTCGCTATTGGGCAACATTCATCTTGCTCGATGCATTCACCTCCACCCGATGATTTACCGGGCTGTTGAGCCCCAGGAGGCGCGGTCGAGATTGCGGTAGTTTATGGCTTCGCGCAGGTGGGCTGTGGTGATGTTGTCGTTGCCGTCAAGATCGGCAATCGTGCGGGCGACTTTCAGAATGCGGTCATAGGCTCTTGCCGACATGTCGAGCCTTGTCATGGCTTCGCGCAGTATCTTCAACCCCTCGGCATCGGGCGTGGCATATTTGGCAATGAGCCGAGATGACATTTGAGCGTTGCAATGTATCTCTTTTTCGTTGCGGAAACGTTCAACCTGCCTTGCTCTTGCAGCGATAACTCTGCGGCGTATCGTGTCGCTGCTTTCTCCCGGTGCCGATGACGATATTTCTTCAAACGGCACCGGCATTATTTCAACTTGCAGGTCGATGCGGTCGAGTAGCGGCCCGGATATGCGGTTGAGGTATTTCTGTACCTGACCGGGTGCGCACATACAGGTTTTTGTCGGATGATTGTAGTACCCGCACGGACAGGGGTTCATTGAGGCGACAAGCATAAATCCTGCGGGGTAATCTATGGCATATTTTGCCCTTGAGATGCTTATGTGGCGGTCTTCAAGCGGCTGTCGCATCACTTCAAGCACTTGGCGGCTGAATTCGGGAAACTCGTCAAGAAACAGCACACCGTTGTGGGCAAGTGATATTTCTCCAGGCATGGGGTTTGCACCTCCGCCCACCAAGGCGACCGGTGATATGGTGTGGTGGGGAGAACGGAACGGGCGAGATGTCATGAGCATCGAGCCTCGTTTGAGTTTGCCTGCCACAGAGTGTATTTTGGTGGTCTCCAATGCTTCTTGCAGAGTGAGTGGCGGAAGTATCGACGGCAACCGTTTTGCCATCATTGATTTGCCTGACCCCGGAGGCCCGACGAGCAGAATGTTGTGTCCGCCGGCACAAGCCACTTCAAGTGCGCGTTTCACGTTTTCCTGCCCCTTGACTTCAGAAAAATCGCAGTCAAACAGGTCAACAGCCGTGCTGAATTCCTCGCGAGTGTTGACCACCGTGGGCGAAATCATGTATGTGTCGTTGAGAAATGCCACGACTTGCGACAGATTGTCCACGCCATACACGTTAAGATTGTTTACAACAGCGGCTTCCGACGCGTTGGCTTGTGGCACTATCATACCCTCAAATCCCATTTCGCGGGCTTTGATAGCCATAGGCAATACTCCTTTTATGGGCAGTACCGAACCGTCGAGTGACAATTCTCCCATAATCATGAATCGGTCGAGGCGGTCTGATTTCAGCTTTTCGTCTCCGGCAAGTATTCCTATCGCAATAGGCAGGTCATAGGCGGCTCCCTCTTTTTTGACATCGGCGGGAGCCATGTTTACAACTACTTTGCGGCGTGGAAATTCAAGCGCCGATTGTTTCATGGCGGCTTGTACGCGTTGGTGGCTTTCTTTTACCGCAGTGTCGGGAAGCCCTACAATGCAAAATGATATACCGTTTTCAACGACAACCTCGATCGTTACCGGCAACGCATCGATGCCTTGAACAGCCGCTCCGTAAACCTTTACCAGCATGATTTTATTTCTTAAAGTTGTTGTTGAGTGTTTCAGTGGCGTTTGATATCGACGAGCCTCGGTAGAGCTGCCGTCCGGCAGAGTCGGCTACGATGAAATAGGGGGTGCGGGGTATTGCTAATCGGTCGATGCCTTTGGCTTGAACCGACCCCAATGCCCAACATTGATTCCATGTTGCGTCATCTTTCTTAATGGAACGATTCCATTGTGTCGTGTCTTCGGCAAAAGATATGTCGATTATTTTAAGTGTCTCGGTTTTTTGTTTTTTGCTTAACGCGCTGAGTTGCGACACAATTGAGTCGCGGCACTCGCGATCGGGCATTGAGAAACACAATAGTGAAAATGACGATGCCGACGGATTGTAGCTGTATAGCGAGTCTCCTTTGCTGTAAAGATTCATCGGACGCACATTGCCGCGCGCGGTTTCGGAGTTGAGGTGGGCGAGCATCGAGGCATAGCTGTCGACGAGATCCCGCGGGCGTGCTTCCAAGGCGATCGACGATAACAGAGAGTCGGCAAGCATTTCATTTTCGGGGGTGTAAAACTCCGTGAGAAGCAAGACGGTTGACAATGTGTTGTTGCTGTTTGCTGTGATATATTTGGCAATTAATTCATTATTGGCGGTGTAGTCTCCGACCGACAGCGTCTCGGCATTGTCGCTCAAAAATTTGCCCCATTGGCTCGATACGGAGTTCCCCTCAAATGAGGCTTTGTAGCGGTTTCCGCGGTCTATGGTGCATTCGATTGTCTCGCCATTTTTCACCATGAGCCTTCCGAGCAATGCTTTGTCGCTTGAGTATATTTCTAAAATCGTTGGCTTGGGGGCATATCCTATTGTTGAAAATTTACCGTCGATAACGGTAGTGGTCTGTGTGCGGACAGCGCCGTCGGAGTAGTAGATGAGGCGTATGTTTTGTGTGCCAAGACCTTCAATTGTGCCGGCAATGCGAAATTGGCTGTCATCGCCACAGCTTGCCAGAATCATTGCCAATAACAGAGTGAGCAAATTAATTCGTTTCACTATCAATCAGAGTTAAAAGGAATCTCTGCAAATTCAGAGCGGGGTTATACAATAATTGTCTGAGATATTTCTTGTATTGGCAAAGATAGTCATATATCCTTGCTCAAACAAGAAAAATCGGATTAATGGAACAGAAAATTAGACTTTTCTAATAATCATTACTACTCAAAACTTCCTACCTTTGCAATTGCGTAACAAGAAACCAAAATAAGTATATCCCCTCTCTGTCGCTTATGTCGCACTTTGGGTATCGAGGGGGAGATTCCGTTGAAAGAAAATGAGGAAACTGAGTATTTGTATATTGCTGATAATGATTGTCTTGACGACCGGAAGTCTTGACGCGCAAATTATGACAAACATGCCCGGGCAGCAAGTGCTGAACACCGACAGTTTGTTGCGTGAATTTGACCGCCGTCCGTCGTTTGGATTATATAAAGACAATTATTTCATTTTCGGAATCCCCACCGACCATGCTCCGACGGTGAAAAACAGCAACGCCAAGTTTCAGATTTCAATATCACAGCGGTTGACTAAAAGCGTATTGCCGTGGAACACATATTTGTATCTGTTTTACACCCAAAAGTGCTTTTGGAACATTATAGACAACTCTATGCCTATGACCGACCTTAATTTCAACCCCGGTATAGGTATTGCCAAGCCGCTTTTTGTCAAAGGCAGGTTCATTGGAAAACTCACAATCCAGCTCGAGCATGAGAGCAACGGCAAAGACTCTATCGATTCCCGTTCGTGGGAGAGGGTGTCGTTTGGGGCTAACATCATGGTCGATCCCAATCTCATCATTCATGGGAAATACTGGATTCCTATTGTTGACGGAAAGCACAACAAAGACCTTCTTGACTATGTGGGCATATTTCAAGTGGGAGCAACGATGACTTCGATAAGTCGCAAATTTGGATTGGCATTTAATCTCACTAAGCGCAAAGGGTGGAATCTAAACTACAACTTGTCGGCTGAGGTGTCCTACCGTTTTTCGCGCAAGGCGCAGCAACATCTTTTCATGCAATACTATTGCGGGTATGGCGAAGGGCTTTTTGACTACAAAAAGCATTCATCGATGTTACGAGTCGGCGTAGTGATAAAACCCGACTTGTTCAGCGAATATTAGTCCCTGATTAAAATATGAGAACAATAACTTTGTTGACACAAATTTAGGTTACAATAAAACGCCACCTAAGAAAATATCCTGAGGTGGCGTCAATGTCTAATATTGCTCTTTGGCGTTGGGGAAGTCGCGGGTCTTCACATCGTCGATATAATGGGTCACGGCATCGTTGATGATAGTCGCAAGGTCGGCATACCGGCGCAGGAATCGCGGAGAGAACCCTTTGTTGATACCCAGCATGTCGTGCATCACAAGCACCTGACCGTCAACACCGCCCCCGGCACCTATACCTATAACCGGAATAGAAACCATTTGCGCTACCTGTGTGGCAAGATTGGCCGGTATCTTTTCAAGAACAATTGCAAAACACCCTATTTGTTCAAGCATTTTTGCATCTTCGATAAGTTTCTGCGCTTCGGCCTCTTCTTTGGCACGCACGGCATAAGTACCAAACTTGTTTATCGATTGTGGGGTCAGTCCGAGGTGTCCCATGACAGGTATTCCGGCACAGAGCACACGTTCGATCGACTCTCTGATTTCAGAGCCACCCTCCATTTTCACGGCTTCGGCGTGACTCTCTTTCATGATGCGTATTGCCGAGGCAAGAGCCTCTTTGGAGTTTCCTTGATAAGAGCCAAATGGCAAGTCGCATACAACAAGAGCGCGTTTGACACCCTTGATTACCGACTTTGCGTGATAAATCATTTGGTCAAGAGTGATAGGCAGTGTGGTCATGTTTCCGGCCATCACGTTTGATGCGGAGTCGCCCACAAGTATCACGTCCATGCCGGCCTCATCGATGAGTTTTGCCATTGAGAAGTCATATGCTGTGAGCATTGCGATTTTCTCACCGCGTTGCTTCATTTCGGCAAGGCGGTGGGTAGTGACTTTGCGTTGGTCTTCTGTGTAAGTTGACATAATCAAAATAGTTTCAAAAATATACCGCAAAGTTACAACTTATTTAGTGTAAATTCTATAATAGCACCAATAATTCCCCAAATAATGGAATTTTGTGGTCAAGGAGCAATTGTCCCCATGTTTTTGCGGAGCAAAAATAGGGGGACGAGAATTACCTGTCGGTAATTCGGGTGGGGGTTGTATTTTTAGACAAAAGGACAAAATGACAGGTTTATTTATACAAAAGTACAGAATGGCAGGATTTAGCCATTGCAACTATTTATCAATCGCCGACCCCATAACCATAAACCCCGTACCAGGCTTCGCCGTGTGTTGTGCCGACCCCTCAGTCGCTCCGCGACTGAATGCTGCAGTGGGTCTCGCGACCGTGCACCGGCAAGCCGACTTGCACTGCTCGCCCACCTGCGAGGCCTGCGGCGTTCCCCTATCAAAGCAGGGGAGCAGTTACGGAGAGTGTGGCTTTTGTGACTTATGTCTGAATTAACCTGTCTTTATGTCTAAAAATTGCAGTAATATAATCTTAA